>CAZXRO010000237.1:0-4886 GCA_964642435.1 uncultured Ignavibacteriales bacterium | reverse complement strand
CGAGCTGATCACACAGCACCACCGAGGCAAACGGCGGCAACTGCGCCCAGGTCTCCCTGATGGCCGTCTGGCTCTCGCCCAACCTCACGGCCGGATGGAACAACTGCCCTTCCGCCGGAATCCCGCGATACTCAATCCTCCGGTACGCATCACCTCGACTGGGCCTAAACGGCAACAATGCCGCCCCGTCACCATCGATCGGCCGCGAACCGAAACGCTCTCCCATCAGTACCATCAACGCCCCGCCGCGATCCTTCAAGTAACTGTTCAGCAAACCGCTAAACCGTGCCAGCTCCGGTGCCGAGGGATCATGCAGCACCACCAGATCAAACTGGTTCACCTCCGCCTGACGCTCAGGCATACTGCCGGTAAGGTTCCCCGCCTGGGACACCGGCACCACCAACTCGACATCGTACTTGTCCGCCTGACGCAGAAACTTTCGAAGAAACCCCACTTCATAATCCGGTGCATGGCTCACCAGCAACACCTTCAATCGGCTCTTGAGCACCTTGACCGAAAGAGACTGGCTGTTGTTGCCCGGATTCTCCTCGGCCTCCCGCGCCGGCACCGACACCGTCAGAATCTGCTGGCCCGGCTGGCTCGGCGTGTAATCGAGTACGACATCGGCCAGCCCACTCTCCTGGTCCAGCCGGATATCCTTCTGCGTTATCACGCGCGCCGAATCACGCAACTGCACCGTGATCACACTATCTTGCGCCTGGGTGAAATCCAATGTCGCCTTCACCTCGGTCGGCTGCCCCACAAACAGAATCGAGGCACAATCCGCCTGAACCAACCCCACATCGAAACTCCCCGAACTCCCCGCGACATCGATCGCATAGATCGGGCTGTTCAACCCCGACACCGCCGCCACCGGCTCTCGCCCGGAATTCGACCGCCCATCACTGACCAGTAGCCAGTAATCCGAGGGCTCTCCCAGCTCCTCTCGCTCCCGCTGCTCCATGGCATCCCCGAGCGCCGTACGATCGTCGCGAACCTCCGACCGCGACTCCACCAGGTTCCCGCCGAAAAACAGCGTCGTCACCTCGGCCTGAGCACCCAGCTGCTCAAACAGCTCGGTTGACAACAGCGAGTCCGCCCGCGCTCGACGCGACAGCCCTGATTCCTGCTTCTCCATACTCCCGGAGTGATCCACCAGCACCGTGACCTTCCGCGGCCGCTCAATCGTCCGCTTGTAGCTGATCACCGGTTCCGAAAGCGCTATCACGATCCCGGCAATTGCCAGCACACGAAGCGCCCCCAGGGCAAACTTCATCCACATCGGCAAGGGGGGATTCGTCCGACGATACAGCCACACCGACAAGCCCACCAGCACCACCAGCGCCAGCACGACCAGCCAGGGCTGTCCGGTCAGAAAATCTAATCGTATGTCCTCAAAGCCCAGCATAAGGTCTTATACCCCGCCAATTGCAGCGCGTTCTTGTTCTATACCGTCACGAATATACGGATGTCTCGAAAGATACACGGCAGTAGCAGCACGTGCAGGAAAATGACATATCCCCGGAATCAGGCAACCCGCGCCGTCGTGAAGCGCACCAGGTTCACCAGGGACTCGAAGTAAACCGAGTCGCTCAGCCCGCCGATTGCATTCAGCCCCTCGTCACACAAACTGTTCGCCCGACTATAGGCATAATCGATCCCACCAGTCTCCTCGACAAACAGCTTCACCCGGTCAAAGCGCTCCTCACCCTCCGTCTTGCCCAGGTATGTCACCATCTCCTTGCGGCTCGGCTTCGTCACCTTGTTCAGCGAGTAAATAAGCGGGAGGGTCACCTTGCCGGTCAATACATCATTACCCGGCTGCTTGCCCGTTACCTCGGCATCGCCGACAAAATCCAGCAGATCGTCCGCCACCTGAAAAGCTATCCCCACCTTCTCCCCGAATGTTGAGAATGCCCGACGTTGCCGCATATCGCCATTCGTCAATATCGGTCCGGCAGCACAAGATACCGTGAACAACGAGGCCGTCTTGTCAGCAATAATCGAAATGTACTCCTCCTCCGACAAATCGTAGTTGCTCGTCTCCTCGATCTGCCGAAGCTCCCCGACACTCACCCGCTCGGTCGCCCGAGATATCGCCTGCATCAGATCCAGTGACCCCGTCGATACCATCAGCCGAAACGCCTTGGCAAACAAGTAATCCCCCATCAGCACCGATATCAGGTTCGTCCACTGAGCGTTAACCGTCTCCTGCCCCCGACGCATCTCCGATTCATCGACCACGTCATCATGAAGCAATGTTGCCGTATGGATCAACTCGATCGCCAGCGAGGCATCAACACTCTTTTCCGTGAACGTGTCCGCCGCCCGCGAGGACAAAAAAAGAAACACCGGCCGAATTCGCTTCCCACGCGACTTCAGCAGGTGACGGGCAATAGAACTAATCAGGGGCGAGTCACCCTTGAGATTGTCGTTCAGCTTCCGCTTGAACTCAGCCAGGTCATGCTCGACCGGCTGTGTGTATTCGACCAGTTTCTCTTTGTCCAGCATCGTTTTACCGTACTTGCGAAGGTCTACAATAGGCGCTTTACCGACTGTTGTCAACGGATTTTGTCCCGTCGCCAAACCGCCCCGCCAGCAACCCACTCACCGCCTCCACATACTCCACACGCTCAAAATATCCCCGGTCGTTGTGTCCCCCGGCCAGCCGCACGAATTCCTTCGGCTCCGGCGCCAGCTCATACAGCTTCTCTCCCATCCAGTACGGCACCAAATCGTCCTCCGGCGAATGCGTCACCAGCACCGGGCAACGTACCCGCCCGATCTTCGCCCTCGAATCGAACGAGTACCGCGCCAGCAATCCCACCGGCACAAACGGCACGATTTCCTTGCCCATATCGACCGCCGAGGTAAACGATGATTCCACAATCGCCCCCCGCGCCTCAACCTCAGTGGCCAACTCAACCGCCACCGCCCCACCAAGCGACCGCCCCATGATCACAATACGCGAGGCATTGAAACCCTTCGTCTCCACCAGCCAATCCCAGGCCAGATGTGCATCGGCATACAAACCCTCTTCACTCGGCTTTCCCTCGGACTGACCATACCCCTGATAGTCAATCATCAGCACATTCGCCCCCAACGCCAGAAGGAACTCCATCGACTCCAACCGGTGCGAATTGTTGCCACCGTTACCATGCAGAAACAGCACCACCGGCGTGTCCGGTTGTGCCTTTCGGTCACTCAACCGCTGGTCGGCGGGGAAATACCAGCCGACTATGCTCGCCCCATCGGGGTGCTGCAGCCGAATCGACTCGTACACCAATCCGACTTCATCAGGCGTCACCACATACTCCGAGGTGGGCGCAAACACCATCCGGTCCTGGATCAGCCAGAAGTAGGCCATCACCACCAGCGCCAAACCACCAATTATTCCCAGGACCCAGATGATCATTCGTTGCAGCCTCATAGCACGCAATTTACTATCTCACAGTGAACGATACAACACTACAGATGATACGCAAGGTCCCGGCCGCTCAATCGTACAATCGCCGCCAGGCCTCCTGCATACGCCGCAATACCGACACCTCATCTTCGTAGAAACTCTCCACCGTAAAATCACGATAGCTCATCGTCTGACGCAGAGCCTGTTCCAGATTCTGTTTATTAACGAAACCCGGTATAGCCGTCACTGCTTCATATTCGGCAAACGGCCGCTGGAAGACATATCCGTCGCAGAACTGCCCCAGCGTGAAGTCCTCATAGCCAATTGCATACACACTATGCGGGACCCGGTGTTCGCTAAACGGACCGGTGTCGACATCAAACCCAACCGGATAGTAATCTGGTCCCAGCGAAGCCATCACCGAATCAACGATCCCGCCTGCCGGTAAACACAAGGAATCGTCATAACCGCGGGGACCATTCCATGGGGAGTGTAGGAAGACAGTCATCACGCGATCCCCCAACGCCTCATACACATAACGCGCTGCACGGTGCTCCTCAAACCCCCTGATCTCACCGCGTTCCGGCCCGGGTGCGACCCTCGGTTGCAGGTACCGCGTGAAGGCATGATGAATTCCGGCGTACGCCAGCAGTTTCCTGCCCTGTTCGACCTGTTCGAGTATCACTTCCGCCCAGTCCTCTTCGCTACAGCCACCCCAAACCTTCTGCATTACCTCCCACTTGTCACGATCCTCCGGAGACTTGACATGTGACCAGTCGGGAGAGCAGTTCATACCGTAAATCCAAAACGGCTCCGACGTATCCGGCAGCGTCTGGTTAAACTCCCAAACTGTCTTGAAGATGTCTACGTATTCACGATAGCCCCACCCCTTATGGAATGCTACCAGCAGCGCCAGATCTTCGTCATACTCATTGAGCTTCAGCAGGCTGTCAATCAGTGGCTGGTCTTCCTTGCGAGCAAACTCCGTCGCCAACCCGCGTACTCCCTGCTCATAGACCACCGGCACCAGCTCCTGAACGAGCAACGGATCATGCTTGATCCCGTGCATCTCCCCAAGCCAGACCACATCGTGATCGGCGAACTTCGAGGCAATATACTCTGTCGGCGACTGCCCATGTTGCTTCACATACTCAACATAGGGCTGTAGATGCGACGGCACGTCAGTCGTCTGCTGAGCCTGCTCTGAACATCCACCAGCGATTACCAGGATCGCCGTCAGTAACAACATCAATCTCTTCACACTCCACCTCCTATGGTTTCCACTACCGTGTAACGAAGAACAGATATTGGCCCAGGCTGGCTGCCGTAACGGGAAGTCCTGATTCATCTCGTCCGCCTGATAGCCCCGATTGTCCATGATAGCCAGCGACCGCCCCCAATGCAAGCCGTAGAGACACGGTTTCGGCTCTCAGCCCGGTTACGGTTTGGTGCAGGTGTTAGGCCTTAGTATTCAAGTCGC
>CAZXRO010000236.1:0-4896 GCA_964642435.1 uncultured Ignavibacteriales bacterium | reverse complement strand
AGGTAGGAGTTCAAGGTTAGCACGGGAATGCGCAGAGGGTGTCGGTACGGTATACCTGGAAAACCGATACTCACATGAGTCTGTGCGTTGTCGTCGGGCCTGGTGATTACCACTCGCCGTTGTTCGCGCGAGGCGGGCGATGCCTGAATAGCCTCACCTTCGGGAAACGCAAATGTCTGTCGAACCTTACGGACGAGATTTTCGTGGGATACCGATCCGGTGGCAGCAATGACAATCGATCCCGACCGATAATGCCTGTCGATGTATCGGGTTAGCCGCGAGCGGGGCATGGCGCTAATCGATTGGATTGTACCCATAATGGGGCGACCAATAGGATGCCCCTGCCAGAATGTCTCCGAGAACAGGTCGTGAATATGATCCGAAGGCGTATCGATGGACTCCTTGATCTCCTCACAGATGACCTGTCGCTCGCGGTCGAGGTTGACCTTGGTCAGACGGGAATTCATGGTTATGTCCGCCAACACATCAAGGGCGAGATCAAGATGTTCATCGAGAATCCGGCATGCGAAACAGGTGTTTTCACGGGATGTGAAGGCATTGATGGTGCCTCCGACTGACTCCAGGGCCGAGGCGATCTCGGCTGCCTTACGCGTCTTCGTCCCCTTGAAAAACATGTGCTCGATGAAGTGAGAAACGCCGCGCTCATTGTCATCCTCGTAGCGCGATCCGACGTTGATCCATACGCCCAATGATATGGAACGGACCGAGGGCAGGTATTCGGTTACTACCCTCAGTCCGTTGCGAAGCGTTGTCTTCCGATACGTCGAGGTACCGGTCGTACGTGCTCTTCTGGCCATAGGCTAACGACGGTTCCCGGAACGGGCTCTACGATCGCCACGGTCACGGCCGCCACGATCGTTGCCGCGGTCGCCTCGGTCACCACTGCGGCCGCGATGTTCATGACCGTTGCCCTGCCCACTACCACCGTCGTCGCTGTCGTCACCACCGGTCAGCAGTGCCTTCCGCGACAGCCGAATCTTGCCATCGGGATCGATACTGATAACCTTGACATCAAGGCGGTCGCCAACATTGAGCACATCCTCAACCTTCTCAATACGTCGCGTGTCGATTTCGGAGATATGCAAGAGGCCATCGGTACCGGGGAGGATCTCTACAAAGGCACCAAAGGTTGTCGTCCGACGAACGATACCATTATAGATCTTATACAGCTCCGCTTCTTCGGCAATAGCCAGCACTCGCTCGGCAGCAGCCTGCCCGGCGGCAGCGTTCACCGATGCAATCAGGACGGTACCATCATCATTGATATCAACCTTTGCGCCAGTCTCCTCCACGATGGAACGAATGATCTTGCCACCAGGGCCGATCACATCGCCGATTTTCGACGGGGCGATCTTAATGGTGAGAATCCGGGGGGCGAACTCGGAGAGCTGATCGCGGTGCTTGGAGATGGTGGCATTCATCCTGTCCAGAATATGCAGCCGTGCCTTGCGGGCACGGTCGAGTGCCTCGCGCATCGTGTCGATATCCAGACCGTCGATCTTGATATCCATCTGGATAGCGGTAACGCCCTCGCTTGTTCCTGTCACCTTGAAGTCCATATCACCGAAATGATCCTCATCACCAAGGATATCGGTCAGGATGACTACCTTGTCCTCGGACTTGATCAGGCCCATGGCAATACCTGCCACCGGGGCCTTAATCGGCACACCGGCATCCATCAATGCAAGAGAACCGCCGCATACCGAAGCCATTGAGGATGAGCCATTGGATTCCATGATATCGGAAACGATCCGGATCGTGTACGGGAATCCTTCCTCACTCGGAATGACCGGCAGCAGGGCGCGTTCGGCCAGATTACCGTGCCCGATTTCACGACGGTTCGTGCCGCGAATCGGCTTGGTCTCTCCGGTCGAGAACGGCGGAAAGTTGTAGTGGAGCATATAGCTCTTGGTCGACTCACCTTCGAGCTCGTCGAGCCGTTGCTCATCGACCTTGGTACCGAGCGTGACAGCTGCCAACGCCTGAGTCTGTCCACGTGTGAAGACCGCAGATCCATGAGCGCGCGGTACAAAACCGGTCTCGCAGGTTATCTGCCGCACCTCATCAACCTGGCGACCGTCAATGCGCCTGCCTTCGTTGAGAATCATGTTACGCATGGTGTCGGCGTCGATATCGTGAATGATATTGCGAATGTCTTTCGCTGAGTCCTCGAACTCCTCGGCAAGAGCTTCTTCGATCTCCCTGGTCAGCATCTTCTTGGCATCGCGACGCTTGTCCTTGTCGGCAATACGATTGTACTCATCGAGTTTGGCCTGCGCGAGCTCTGTAACTCGCGCCTGAAGCGCATCATTGCTCTCAACCGGTGTATACTCGAATTTGGGCTTGCCGCACATCTGTTTGAGCTCTTCGATCTTGGCAATGATCTGCTTGATGTAATCGAATCCGAAGAACAGAGCGTCAGCAAGATCGCCTTCGGACACCTCACGTGACCCGCCCTCCACCATCGTGATCGCGTCGGCACTGCCGGCCAGCACGATGGAGAGATCGGATTCCTCGACTTGCTCGATAGTCGGATTGACAACGAACTGGCCATCGATCCGGCCTACCCGAACGCCGGCAATGGTCTTTGATACGGGCACATCGGATACCGCCATGGCGGCGCCGGTGCCAATCAAGGCCAGTACATCGGTGTCATTCTGCTGGTCGTGAGAGATGATAAAGTTGATCACCTGTGTTTCGCCCTTGAAATCCTTTGGGAATAAGGGGCGAATGGGGCGATCGATAATACGCGCGGAGAGAATCTCTTTCTCAGAAGGCCGTCCTTCGCGTTTGAAGAAGCCTCCGGGTATCTTGCCCGCGGCGTAAGCCCGCTCGCGGTATTCAACCGTCAGCGGAAAAAAGTCAAAGCCTTCTTTGGGCTCCGGGTTGGAGCAGACGGTGGAGAGCACCATGGAGTCGCCAAAACGAACCGTGACGGCACCGTTGGACTGCTTGGCCAACCTGCCGCTTTCGATGGTGAGCGTGCGTCCACCAAGATCTAATTCTACACTATGTGGCATGTTTTCCTGTCTCATTCATTTACCATTCTTAGCGGCGCAGGCCGTGCTGGGCAACGACACTTCGATAACTTTCGATATCTCGATCCTTCAGATAGTCAAGCAGACGACGTCGCTGCCCGACCAGCTTCATGAGACCCAGACGCGTGTGAAAATCTTTCTTGTGCATCTTCATGTGCTCGGTCAGGTGATTGATCCGAGCGGTGAGCAGCGCGACCTGGACCTCCGGCGATCCCGTGTCGCGCTCATGCAGGCGGGTCTCAGTTATGATTGCCGCCTTCTGTTCTTTGTCAACTGGCATTCTTTTTCTCCTTATCGATTATCTGCAAAATCTCTTTCTTATCTCGCTCTATCTGCCGGACGAGTTCGTCGGTGCTTTCGAATCGACGGTTTTCCCGCACATAATGGGTCGGGTAGACAATCATCTCCTGTCCGTACAGGTCTTCGTCGAGGTCAAACAAGTTGGCCTCAACAGAAATCCGCTCCTGCGGATTGAAGTGGTTCCGACCAATGAACATCATACCATCGCGCCTGATGTCGCCGACTCGTGCCCAGCAGGAATACACTCCCTCTGCCGGTAGCAGTTTACGCGCGCTGTAGTTGACATTGGCTGTCGGGTAGCCGATCTTATGACCGAGCCCGATACCCTTCTCTATCTTGCCGGAGATCGCATAGCCGTGGCCCAGCAGTCGAATTGCCTCCTGCAACCGGCTTTCCTGAAGTGCTCTACGGACACGTGTTGACGAAATCGGCTTGCTGTCGTCCATGATGGGTCCCACGACCTCGACCTCGAAACCATACTTCTGACCGAGCTTGGTCAGTTCGACAACATCGCCACTGCGGTTCTTGCCAAGGGCATGATCGTAGCCGACAATCATCTTTCGGGCACGAATAGTATCAACCAAAATCTTCTCGACAAACTCCTCGGCGGTCAGTTGCTGCAACTGCTTGTCAAACTCCAGCAGCAACACCTGTCCGGCATAGAAATCCTTTAGAAAGAGCTCCTTCTCCTCGATGGTCGTGAGCAACAACGGTATGTTTTCCGGCGAGACAACGACTCTTGGATGCGGGTGGAACGTAATCAGGACCGGTTCCATGCCCAGTCGAGAGCTTTCCGATGCAACACGTCTGAAAATCTCCTGGTGCCCGCGATGAATACCATCGAAGGTCCCGACGGTTGCTACTGATCCCGTCTCGGATAGTGGTTTGAAATTCTCGTAGCCTCTTATCACACGAATGCTCAATTTAGAACCCGAATATACCTGAACAGTCTGTTACCGACTCTCTCATCCTCGGTTTGCGGTTCGATGGCCGTCGAACCAACTTCACTCTCACCAATAGCCAGCACATGGCCGCGACGATCCTTAAGCACGATTTTGTCGCCGGCCTCAAAGCTGCCCTGCACGTCAACCACATCCTGTGGCAAAAGATCCCGGCCATTGATGACCTGGCGACGGAACTCATCGGAAACAACCAAGGCACTATACTCAAGTACCTGGTCGTGTCTCAACAACGCTGGCCCCAGACGACCTGTCTGGTGCAATCGCTCAATATCGTCAATTTCGAGCGCATCTTCAAGCTGAAAACGACCAACTTGCAGACGTTTTAAGCCGGACAGATACGCTCCGCATTGAAGTTTCTCGCCGATGTCGTGAGCCAGGGAACGCACATAGGTTCCTTTGGAGCAGGTCAGAACCATTCTCAGGTGCGGCCTTCGGTAGCCAGTCGCCCGAATTCGGGAGATTTCGACGTCTCTCTGAGGCAGGTCAACCGACTCCCCGCTGCGAGCAATCTCATATAAGCGCCGACCATTGACATGGACCGCTGAGTACGCCGGGACAGTTTGCTTCTGGCGCCC
>CAZXRO010000235.1:0-4896 GCA_964642435.1 uncultured Ignavibacteriales bacterium | reverse complement strand
ATCCGAGTTTCATTTCCCTGGGCGATCGGGTAGAGGTGCTGCCGGGTGCTGTTATCGATGCTACCAATGGGCCGGTGTGTATCGGTAAGGGAACGCGTGTTGAACCGCATGCAGCGATTTTCGGGCCAACGTACATAGGACCGAACTCTGTCGTCCTGGCCGGCAAGATCACAGCCAGTTCGATCGGACATACCTGCCGTGTGGGTGGCGAGGTGGAGGAGTCAGTGTTTGAATCGTTCGTGAACAAGTATCACGCCGGGTTTATTGGTCACAGTTACGTCTGTTCGTGGGTCAATTTCGGAGCCATGACCACCAACTCGGACCTCAAGAACAACTACTCCAACATCCGTGTTACGGTGAACAACGAGTCGATCGACAGCGGTTCCATCAAGGTAGGTTCGTTTATCGGCGATCATACCAAGTTTGGAATTGGGACTCTCTTGAACACCGGTATCAATATTGGCGTCTGTTGTAATGTGTTCGGAGGCAGTTTGGTGGCCGACAAGGAGGTGCCGTCGTTCAGCTGGGGTGGTGGCGGTCAATGGGACCGGTACCGAATAGATAAGGCCCTCGAAACCGCCGAACGCACCTGTGCCCGACGCAATATCAAGCTGACCGAGCACGACAAGGAGTTGCTGCGGCAGTTGTCTGAGGGAGAAGTAAGCGAAGAGGGGATTATTGCGCTATAGCTTCTCGGACAGGGCTATCGGCGTCTTGCTTGACAAGATCGTCGATGGTACGTTACATAGCATGAGAATGGAGTAGCTATGCCCGAACTTCGGAAGGACCCCATCACGGGACGATGGGTCATTATTTCGACCGAACGGGGGAGGAGACCGTCATCGTTTCGCAGTGTGTCAAAGCGAACCCAGGCCAAGTTGTGTCCGTTTTGCCCGGGACATGAGGACAGCACGCCGCCTGAGATTCTGTCGTACCGGGCCCCGGGGACAGAGCCCAACCGACCTGGCTGGACGCTGAGGGTTATTTCTAACAAGTATCCGGCACTCCGTGTCGAGGGAGAACTGAATCGCGAGCCCAAAGGGCTCTACGACAAGATGAACGGTATCGGTGCTCATGAAGTATTCATCGAGACACCGGACCATGCACATGATCTGGTTGATATGACCGACGATCAGGTGCGGAGCGTCTTCTGGGCCTACCGCGAGCGGTTGATCGACCTGGAGCGCGATCGTCGTTTCAAGTACGTGTTGATCTTCAAGAATCATGGTGAGGCAGCGGGGGCGTCGCTGGAGCACTCGCACAGCCAGCTTATTGCAACACCGATCATTCCCAAGAAGGTGATCGAGGAGATCGTTGGTGCCAAGCGGTATTTTGAGTATAAGGAACGTTGTATTTTCTGCGATATCATCAGGCAGGAGCTGGCCGATGACGAACGGCTGGTGGCGGACTACGATTCGTTTATCACTATTCAACCGTTTGCATCGCGATTTCCCTTTGAAACATGGTTGATTCCAAAGACGCACCAATCGAGTTTTCTTGAGATGAGCGACGCTGACTATGAGGTACTGGCGCGAGCCATGAAGGATACGCTGCGCCGGTTGAAGGAGGCGTTGAACGACCCCCCGTTCAACTATGTGCTTCATACGGCTCCGATCACCAGGGAACATCACGAATACTATCACTGGCATTTTGAGATCATTCCAAAATTGACCAAGATGGCGGGGTTTGAGTGGGGATCAGGATTCTACATTAATCCGACAACTCCCGAGGAGGCCGCGGCCTTCCTCCGGGACTTGAACGGACAGAGCACACAGTCAACGTCAACCCCAGCATCAGCAGGAAGCGATGGATAGAATGAGAATACTTGTAGCCGCCTCCGAGGCCGCACCGTTTGTCAAGACCGGTGGTCTGGGAGATGTGGTGGGAGCATTGCCAAAGGAATTGGCAAAACTGGGTCATGAAGTTGTCGTCTTTTTGCCTCGATATAAGTCTATTGACCTCGCAGCCTATCGGACACAGCGACTCGACTGGACAGTTACCATCCCCGTAGCAGGACGAACCTTCGGGGCGCAACTCGAATCAATGAGAGACCGCAAGCTGCCATTGTCGTATTACTTCGTTCACAACGAGCCGTTCTTTGGCCGTGATGGCATCTATGTTGACCGGACCACCGGAAGTGACTATGTCGACAATGACCAGCGATTCAGCTTCTTCTCGCGGGTGGTCCTCGAGTCGCTCAAGCAACTGGGCTGGAAGCCTGATGTAGTTCATGTCCACGATTGGCAGACAGGGCTGATTCCGGTTCTGCTGCGTACGGTGTACTCGGGCGACAGTTTCTTCACCGGTACCAAATCGGTCCTGACCATTCACAATCTCGCATATCAGGGTGTATTCCCCCGCGAGCGGTTCACGGATCTGGCGCTCCCCGAGGAGTTGTTCTATGCCACTGGGCCACTGGAGTTCTACGAGAAGGTGAACTTCCTTAAAGGTGCGATCATGTTCTCGGATCGCATTACGACCGTGTCCCCCAACTATGCCCGCGAGATTCAGTCCAACTCCGAGTTTGGTTGCGGTCTCGATGGAGTCCTTCGCAATCGAGCCGAGGACCTGGTGGGGATTCTCAACGGCGTCGATTATACGATATGGTCGCCATCGCGCGACAAAGTCATTCCGTACCGATATCATATTCCTAATCTATCGGGAAAGCGTTCGACCCAGGTGGAGCTGCTCAACAAGGCCGGGCTGCCGGTTCGTGAGCGGACCCCCGTGATTGGCATGATCTCGCGCTTGGTTGACCAGAAGGGGTTGGACCTCATTGTAGCGGCAGGGGAACGCCTCTTCCAACGTGATATTCAAATGCTTGTGCTGGGAACCGGAGAGGAACGGTATCATGACCATCTGCTGCGCTTGCAGGAGCAGCACCCGGACAAGCTGAAAGTATGGCTCACTTTCGACGATGCCCTGGCGCATTGGATCGAGGCCGGGTCGGATATCTTCTTCATGCCGTCGAAATTCGAACCGTGCGGTCTGAATCAAATGTACTCGCTCAAGTATGGGACGATACCAATCGTGCATCGAGTCGGCGGTCTGGCGGACACGGTCGAGGACTATGATCCTGAGACGGCCGAGGGAACCGGGTTTGTGTTCACCGACTACACGCCAGAGGCAATGTTGGAGGCACTGGATCGGGCCACTGAGCTGTTTGACCGGAAGCGTCCGTGGACCAGGCTGATGAAGACTGCCATGCGCAGGGACTTCTCCTGGGCCGCATCGGCTGAAAAGTACCAGGAGTTATTTGATAATCTGATCGGCAAGTGACGATCAGCCTGCCCAGGGCCGGAGCACGGGGCGGACCACGGGGTCAGTCTCTTCGTCCTTGGCTCGGCTACCAACAGCGACGCGTTAGCCAATTACGATGATGCGACTATCACGACAGACAGCACCATACTGGATCGCTGTACTCCTGACGCTGGGGGCGTTCGTATACCTGGCGGTCAGTCTGAATTTCGTCCAGGATGATGCCTATATTTCGTACCGTTATGTTGCCAACTATTTGAACGGCGACGGACTCGTCTTCAACCCGGGCGAAAGGGTAGAGGGCTTCACCAATTTCGGTTGGGTGATCCTGATGATATTCATTGGATCGCTCGGCCTGGATTACGTGATCGTCTCCCAGCTGCTGGGGTTCATCATGGGGGCGGGAGTAGTTGTCCTGTCACTGTTCATTGCGCTACGGATGCTACCCGATAAGGACCGCATCTTCGCTGTCCTGGCGCCGCTGCTGGTGGGATTGAACATGTCTCTGGCGTACTGGTCGCCCGCGGGACTGGAGACAGGGGCGTTCGCGTTCATGACGACAGCATCGTTGCTGCTGTTTCTCAAGCGCCACTGGTTGCTGATCGCGACGTTGACGTGGGCCGTTTGGCTGCGGCCGGAGGGTGCCCTGGTCACCGGGTTGTTGATCGTCTGCGAGGCGATCGTATATCGTCGCTTTCCGCGGTTCACCATTACTGCTGCTGCTGTGGCCTTTGTTGCCAGCCTGCCGATGGTCGGTTTCAAGCTGGCCTACTACGGATCAATCCTGCCCAATCCGTTCTTTGCCAAGACCGGTTTTGCGACCGGCCAACTGATGAGCGGGCTTGAGTACATCTGGCGTTTCCTGTCGCACTATGGTTTCTATGGAGCAGGCTTGCTGGTGCCGTTGCTCTTCTGGAAGCGGTTGAATACGGGTATACGTGTTGTCTGGCTGTTCACGTTCTTGTATACGGTGTACATTGTGCTTGTTGGGGGAGATGTCCTCAAGGTTCATCGGTTCTTCCTTCCGCTGATGGCCACCTTCGCCGGTTTGAGTATGCTGTCCTTGTGGTTGATTGCTACCTACTGGCTGCCGAAGGCGCGGATTCTCGTTTTTGGACTGGTCGCCTCAGCGATGGTGTTCTTGACGATCTGGCTGCCTCGTGATTTCGTGCTGGAGTACAACCATCTGGAACAGATGTTTGTTCGCAAGATGGAGTTCATGGCCACGCAACTCAAGGAGGCGGACTCTCGGAACTTCTCGGTTGCCATGCCGACTATCGGTATGTTCAGCTACACGCTAATTGGGCATGAGATTATCGATCTGGTCGGTTTGACCGACTCTACGATAGCACGTCACTCTGAACCGCGAATCGAGGGCTTGACCAGTACCTGGAAAGAGCAGAGTCTGAATACGCGCTATTTGTTGAGGCGAGCCCCGGATTACATCGTGTTCTCGACAGACATCAAACCATCGGCACCTGCCGAGCAGGCGTTGTTTCTGTTTGAGCCATTCAGGGAATCGTATCGCTCTATCGGTTGGTACTATCAGTCGGATCCCGTGAACCGGCCCGGTGAGGGCGGGCTGGTGGTGGCTCACAAGAGAGTTCGGCCAGTGACCGGCAACATGGAACCGGACTA
>CAZXRO010000234.1:0-4910 GCA_964642435.1 uncultured Ignavibacteriales bacterium | reverse complement strand
CTCGCGTGCGGTAGGCAGCATCCCGAGCGCAAGGAAGGCCACAATGACCGTGAAGACGGGTTGCATCTGACCGATGACAGCTACCTTCGACAGTTCCAGTCGTTCCAGGGCGAGCAGGTAGGTGATGCGATTGAACACCGGCCCCATGAAACCCAGGACAATGATTCCCAGCCAGATATGCTCAACACCGTCAAGGTTGTCATCGCCAAGCCAGAAGGCCAGCCAGTACATGATTGCCATGAACATGTTTCGGATATACGCCAGCGTGGTTGCCGGCACGTGGCGTAGGGCGATCTTGGAAAGGAATTCAGTGATGGCAAAGAAGAAAGCGCCCAGCAGCACGAGGTAGAATCCCAGGGAGTACTCAACGCGCAGAGTTGCCCGCATGATTACGATTCCCGCCAACGCCACGAGTGTCGCTACTGTCTCTCCGGGGGTAAATCGTTCGCGCAGGAAGATCATACCGATGATGATGGCCAAGGGAACCTCGGCGCGATTGAGGAATGCAGCCAGCGAGGGGTCCATCTGCTGGACACCCGCCCAGAAAGCCCATACGGCCAGGGCTGAGGTGATGGCGAAGAGGCTCAGCCAGAACCAGCCCTGTCTTGACTGGGTGAATGTCTGTTTTAGCCCCTTGGTGGGCAGCCAGAATATGGACATCAGCACCGTAGCAACCGTGAAGATCAGGCAGTTCATCGTCAGGGAAGAGACATGCTCGAGGTTCCACTTGCCGAGAACAGTGGCAATGCCGGTTCCGGCAGCAGAGATGAAAGCTATGACGTAGCCGGTTCTTCGGGACTGTGATAACTGCCGTGACATAGCCGACAATCAATGTCGAGCGCACGCAAAGTCAATAAGAGAAAATGACTTACGGGGTCAGGCGGTGAACGATTGTTTGACCCGCCGGCGGAAGGCCACCAGTATAATGGCCCCGATCACCAGAAACACGCCGCCGATCATCTCACGTGCCGATGGCAGCATATCCAGGAACATCAGCGAGAGCCCGACAACAAACACTGGCTGGATTTGACCAATCACCGACACCTTGACCATTTCGAGCCGTTCCAGCGCGGAGAAATACAGCAGACGATTGAAGATCGGGCCCAGGAGCCCCAGGGCAAGAATCCCCGGCCAGGCTATGGCTACTCCCTCAAATGACCCGCCAACGACCGCGAAGGCGAGCCAGTAGAGTATCATCATGACAACATTGCGATAGTATGCCAGCACCGAGGTCTGGATATGGCGCACAACGATCTTGGAAAGCAATTCGGTGACTCCGAACAGGACAGCGCCGATCAGCACGAAAGCGAATCCGGGCGTGTACTCCAGGCGGAGTGTCGCTCGCATGACCACGATCCCGATCATCGCCACCACGGTCCCTATGACTTCCCATCGGTTCAGCCGTTCCTTGAGAATGAAGATGCCCAGAAGCAAGGCAATGACCACTCGGGAGCGATTCAGAAAGGCCGCCAGCGAGGGATCCATCAGCTGTACGCCTGCCCAGTAAGACCAGACAGCGCCACATTGCACGATGGCCAGGGCAATCAACCACAGCCAGCCGCGATTGGTCACCTTGAGCGAGGTCCCCTGATCCCGGAACGGCAGCCAGCCGATAGTCATTCCCACTGCCGCTATGGTGAAGACAAGGCAGTTCATCGCCAGTGGCTCGACCGACTCAAGACTCCATTTGCCGAGAACAGTTGTTACGCCAACTCCGAACGATGATATGACGGCGAGCAGGTAGCCGGTTGCCGGAGACTTCGACTTGATCGGGTTCATAGGGCCAATTAGGCGTCAAATGGCCAAAAGTCAACCGGTTGGCGAGTTCCGGTTATTCGGGTCATGGTATCAAAGCCTGAGCCCCAAGCTGCCGATAAACGGCACTAAGGAGGCCGACCGATGATTTTGCGCCTGATTCTGACATCTCTGTTCCTGCTCATGCCATTTGGCTGTGTGTATGCTCAGGGGGAGTACTTCCAGGAAGGACAGAGCGGCTATGCCATCACTGGCAGTGTGAGCACCAGCAGCCATGCCAGTGCAATGGGGCTTTCGGTGGGTTACTCGCACCGAGCCATGATTGACCTGTCGGTTGGTCTGGCCAGGGTCAGCCCCGATGATGCCGGGAGTCTCGATGGTGACCTGACCGCTGGTTCATTGGTCCTCGGTTCGGCCGTGCATCTGGCTCGTCAGTCTTCGGGCGGGCGGCCTGTTTCGGTATCGGTGCAATTCGGGCTGCAAAGGGACTACTGGTCGACAGAGATGCCCATGCATCCCGAAGGCCATGCGCTGTGGCTGGGAGGAAATTTCACCCGGCAGACGCAACTTGGTGACAGGCAGCGGGCCCACAATTACCTCGGCCTGAGGTGGGTCCGCAGCTCCGTGAGCAGCAAGTATGCCGATGCCACTGGCGTTCAGAACAGCGAGTCTCGCCTGCTGGTCACGCTGGGAGCGGCGGTAGCTATTGTCACCGGTAACGTGGACAAGCGACGGGTCTCTTACGCCTCCAGCCAGGTCGTCATTGACCCCAGCCTGACGTTCGATACTCGCGATGGTTCCCGTGAGTTTGCCATCAATATCTCATTCCTGATCGGTCAGGCGCCGCCCTATGAACGCTGGTGATGACCGCCGGGCGTGCATACGCTGACGGGGATGCTGCCCGAGCAACATCCCCGCCGTCAGGTTCAAATCTCTGTGACAGCTATCAGCTCTTAGCCAACTGACGCAGGACGGTCGGAAGAATACCACCGTTACGGTAGTATTCGATTTCGACCGGAGTATCGAGGCGGGCAATTGCCTCGAACGGCTTACCGTCGGCAGTCACCACGACCTTCTGGCCGGGCTTCATGTCGTTTGAAAGACGCTCGATAGCATACGTCTCCTTACCGGTCAAGTTGAAGCTGTCACGGTTCTGCCCCGGCAAGAACTGCAGCGGCAGCACGCCCATGCCGACCAGGTTGGAGCGGTGGATCCGCTCGAAACTCTCGGCCAGCACGGCCTTGATACCCAGCAGGAATGTTCCCTTGGCGGCCCAGTCACGCGAGGAGCCCATGCCGTAATCCTTGCCCGCCAGGACCATCAGCGGCGTGCCACTCTCTTTGTATTCCATGGCTGCCTCGTAGATGCTCATCTGCTCATCGGTGGGCAGGTAGGTCGTCACGCCACCCTCGGTGCCCGGGGCCATCAGGTTACGGAGCCGGATATTGGCGAACGTCCCCCGGGTCATTACTCGGTCGTTGCCGCGTCGGGAGCCATAGCTGTTGAAGTCGGCGAACTGGACGCCCTTGTCAATCAGGTAGCTGCCTGCGGGCGAGTCTTTCTTGATCGGCCCGGCGGGTGAAATATGATCAGTAGTGATCGAGTCGCCAACCATCACCAGCACACGAGCGCCGTTGATCGGCTTGATGTCCTCCGGCCGGGGGGAGAGGTCCACGAAGAAGGGCGGTTCCTGGATGTATGTCGAATCATCCCGCCACTTGTAGAGTTCCGTGTCGGGGCTTTGGATGGCGTTCCATGTCTCGTTGGCCTCGAAGACCCGACCATATTGCTCGCGGAACATCTCCGGTGTGAGGGCATCTTCGATCGCTCGCATGACATCCATCTGGGCCGGCCAGATATCCTTGAGCATGATGTCGTTGCCATTCGTGTCCTTGCCGATCGGTTCCTTGACCAGGTCGATATCCATGCGTCCGGCAAGGGCATACGCGACAACCAGCGGCGGCGAGGCCAGGTAGTTGGCCTGTGTGTGCGGACTGACACGTCCTTCGAAGTTGCGATTGCCGGAGAGCACCGCCGCGGCGACCAGGTTGCCTTCATCGATCGCCTTGACGACCGGCTCGGGCAGCGGACCGGAATTGCCAATGCAGGTGGTGCATCCGAAACCGACATTGTGGAAGCCCAATTGCTTCATTGAATCCATCAGCCCGGCTTTCTCCAGGTAGTCAATGACGACCCGGGAGCCGGGGGCCAGCGATGTCTTGACGTACGGTGCTACTTTGAGTCCGCGCTCGGCGGCATTCCTTGCCAGGATGCCGGCGGCCATCAACACGAAAGGATCGGAGGTGTTGGTGCACGATGTGATGGCCGCAATGACCACCGCGCCATGCCCTATCTCGGCCTTGAACCCGTCAGAAATCGTGACGGTTTTCTCCTGCTCAGACTTGGGGACCTCGAAGCCGCGCTCCTTCACTGGCTTGGATAGATCTTCCAGGAAGGCGGACTTGACGTTGGCCAAAGATATCCGGTCCTGCGGCCGCTTGGGTCCGGCCAGTGAAGGTTGTACGGAGGCCAGGTCGAGTTCCAGCATGTCCGTAAACTCGGGTGCCGTGGATCCCTTCTCGCGGAACAGGCCCTGCTCCTTGGTGTATCGCTCGACCAGATCAACTTCATCGTCGGGCCGCCCGGTGAATCGCAGGTAGCGCACCGTTTCGTTGTCGACGGGGAAGAAGCCCATCGTGGCACCGTACTCCGGCGCCATATTGGCAATCATCGCCTTGGCCGGGAGCGGGAGGGTATCGAGAGCATCGCCGCAGTACTCGACAAACTTGCCCACGACGCCCTTCTCGCGGAGCATCTGGGTAACTGTCAGTACCAGGTCGGTGCCGGTGACGCCCTCGGCCAATCGGCCGTTCATGCGGAAGCCGATCACTTCCGGGGTGAGCATATAGATCGGCTGGCCGAGCATAGCCGCCTCGGCCTCGATACCGCCGACACCCCAGCCGACAACGCCCAGGCCATTGATCATCACGGTGTGGCTGTCGGTACCGACCAGCGTATCCGGGAGCGCGACGCCATCGCGAACCAGCACGCACTTGCCGAGGTATTCGAGATTCACCTGGTGGCAGATGCCGGTCGCGGGCGGGACGACCCGGAAGTTGTCGAACACCTTGCTTCCCCAGTGGAGGAACTCATAG
>CAZXRO010000233.1:0-4914 GCA_964642435.1 uncultured Ignavibacteriales bacterium | reverse complement strand
CCCCGGCGGTCGGTCTTTCGGCAGAGCGAGAGAACCAGAAGGAAACGGAGAAAAGGAAAGGACATGAAGATGAAGCGAATGGCATTCGCAGCAACGGTGCTTCTGGCGCTGGGCCTGCCGTGGGCCGGCGCCCAGAACATCGTCGGGTACGACGTGGTGACCGTGCCCGCGGGCGCCGACATGCTCGTCTCCGTGCCGTTCACCCAGCCGCCCGATATCGCCAACGCGGTGTCGGTCGTCTCGGCGAACCCCGGCGCGAAGACGGTCACGGCGGACGCCAATACGTTCCAGGGCAAGGACTACAGCAACGGTCTGGCCATCCTGCACATAGCGCGTGCTGATCCTGGCCTCATTGACCTGCTCAGGCAGGTCGCCGAAATCCCTGATCCGGCCGTTAAGAAAGAGGATTCCGCCATCTCTTTTCTTGATGATGTTAACCGGGACGTCCGGATGGGTGTGGGCATACGGAACAGTGAGTTGCTCGCGAACAGCCAGCGCCACATCGGCTTTGGGCCAGTGCCGTTCTATCCGCTTGTAGATCGGGGCAATCCCTGATCGCAGGGAAAAAACCGGACGCATGTAGGTCGCGGGGAAGAACTGACGGAAGCGTTCGTCCTCATAAAGACAGATTTGTGGGGTCATAAGGATGCCTTTAGCTGTACAATCAGGTTACGCGGCCCTCGTCATGTTCAGAATATCGACCATAAGCGCTTAAACCTAAACTACTTAATTTATTACATTCACCATGGCAAGGGCAAGCTTTTTCGTGTGACCACATCACAGCCATCGATGCGAAAAAATCGCGCTCTAAAATCACCATAATCAGGAAACTTTTTGTCCAGAAAATGCTTTGAGAATGTGAACATACGATTATTATTGAATCATCGTCCTGTCTGTAACCATCTAAGACACAAAGACAGGCGAAAACGACGAGATAAGTGAGGTGACAACACAGTGTTAGCAGTATCAGATACCGCCAGCCAAGAACTCTCCAAGGTAATGGATCAGGATATGGCCAGGGACAAAGTCTTGGTGATCTATTTTCAGGGCTATGGCTGAGGTGGCCCCGTGTTGGGTATGGCTCTGGATGAGTCAAAAGATGAATTCGCAATGCTCGAATCTAATGGCATTAAAGCCTATATCGACCCCCGCCTGAAAGAACAGCTCGAACAGATGGGCAACATCTACGTTGATTATCAGGATCACGGCATCGGAGC
Source organism: uncultured Ignavibacteriales bacterium (assembly GCA_964642435.1). GTDB lineage: Bacteria > Zixibacteria > MSB-5A5 > GN15 > FEB-12 > WJKG01. Next base: position 3,697 of record CAZXRO010000233.1, on the reverse strand, counting down.
CCGAGGCTTCTCCATCCGGGTTGGCGAGGGCGGCGACTGCTCTTCCGGCGGATGCGACGGATGTGGCTAATGCCTCAAATTTGGTTGGAATAACCGGGCCCGGAAGTGATTTCGGGCCTTTTCTGTTGTGATTCGTTGGAAAATCTTCCTGTGCCCACCTCAGCCGGAACTGAGGCGGCCGATGATGCTACGGCAAGCTCACTGCCGACGCCGATCAGCCGCTCTACCGAGCGACGAGGCTCGACTGAGTCAGACGCGGCACGGTTTCTATCAGCAACTGACAGGTCAGCTCCGAGGCGTGCTCAAGAAACAGCACAAACTCACCTGCAGCTCCTCCCTCCGATGAATCCGAAATGACCCGAACCACCACAAACGGTACGCGGTTCATGGCGCACACCTGACCTACTGCACCGCCTTCCATTTCCGTCGCGACGGCTCCAAATTCCCGCTGCAGATAACGAATTCTCTTGATATCGGCAATGAAAGAATCGCCGGTCGCAATCGTCCCTACCAGCATCTGGGACTCGACCTCACCCCTCTCCTCCATCGCCTCCCAGGCATCGCAGACGGCTCGCACCAAGCGAGGGTCAGCCTCAAACATACGGGTCAGGTCAGGTATCTCGCCAGGGCGACGACCAAAGGCGGTCAGGTCGATATCATGCTGGACCACGAAACCGGAGACGACAACATCTCCCTGGCAAAGATTAGGGACCAGAGCACCGGCAAGCCCCGTGAAGACAACAGAACTGACGCCAAAGCGATCAATCAGTATCTGTGTTGCCACCGCTGCATTGACCTTGCCGACCCCCGTCTTCAAGAGAATCGCCTTGCATCCCTCGAACGAACCCAGGTGGAAAGTAATCCCCGACTGAACAACGGTCTGCTCAATCTGTGCGTGCTGGAGCAGACGCTGCAGTTCCTCATCAATAGCGCTGATAAGTCCTATCATAGCCGATCCTCACCCTGTTTGTCTTTACAAGATGTATCGGCCCGCAGGAGAAAAGCTGGACTATCGGGGACGTTGAGCGGCCAATACCAGATCAGGGGATGTCTTCCCGAATCGCTTGGTAAGGAGCAGGTTGCCATACTTTCGGACCGGCGCAAACCCGATCTTTGCAGCGGTGGTGACAAGATACTCGGGTTCGAAATTGTCGAAATCGTGCCGAAAAATCTCGAGTTTCATGGGCGACTGGTTCATATCGAGACGCGTTACATAGACTGAGAAGTGCCGGCCAGTTCGCTCACGAAACCGCTCATAGACAATCCCGCCATTTACAGTGGCCTTGATCGGCAAGAGTTCTCCGTCTTTGATGACGCCATAATTGAGAGCTTGAATCACCAACCAGCCACCCGGCTTGAGAACACGACGGAAATTGCGATAGGCCTTGCTCAATCCTGCGCGGCTTCCCACACCAGTGATGGCATTGGCCAGGCAGACGACCAGATCGAACTGCCCGGTCATGTTTCTCGGCAATGACTCAAAGAAGCCCTTGACCCATTTCACCGGCAGACCGCGCACGGCAGCCTGGCGGCTCGCCACCTGGATCATTGACGCCTGACAATCAAGACCGACAGCCTCAATACCCCGTTCAGCGAACAGCCGGGTAGTCAAACCGGTGGCACAACCTGCGTCGAGCACGCGAGTCGGTGAGAAGCGATCAATCATCGCCTCAACTTCCCTGGCGTGGTACTTCTCCCGAACCGCGGCGTTAGTGATCAGGTCGTACTCGTGGGCGTATTTGTCAAAGGCAGAGGGCTGCTTCTTCCCGGGCATAGACAATCCGTTTCCTTCTGGGATGTTCCGCTCGGCATCAGATACCGAGCACCTCACGTTCGTGTTCAAATCTCGAAGGCTTGAGCTTGATCAGCCAGCCGTCTCCATACGCATCCTGGAGAGCGACCGCCGGATCAGCGATGACACGCTCATTGACTGCAACCACTATTCCTGAAAGCGGTGACTGTACAGGATGGGAGCGCATATCCGATGTGAAGATCTGGAGGAAGGCGCTTCCCTGCCGGATCTCATCGCCAACCGATGGCAGGTAGACATTCTGAATCTTGCCCAGGGTGGATATGAAGGCATGCTCCACTCCCAACATGACCATTTCATCCTTTTGCATCATCATCCAGCAGTGGTCGCCAACCGACGTGTGCTTGCCGGTCAGTCTGTCGGCAGCATGGCGACTATCGGCCGGGGCGCTGTCATCGCAATCGGATCCGCGGACCAGGTCCGCCGCCCGGGCAACAACGGCCAGGAGTTCCTTGCGAGAAAAAGGCTTGGCGATATAGTCAAAAGCTCCCAGCTGCGTTGCCTGCAAGGCCGTGTTGATTGTGGCGTAGCCGGTTATCATGATCACAGGAATACACGGATGCAACTCGCGTACCTTGCGCATGAACTCCAGACCGTCGATCTCCGGCATCATCAGGTCAGTCAGGACGATGTCGATTTTCTCGCGCTCAATCACATCAAGCCCGGCCTGCGCCGTGAGCACCGTCTTGATCTGGTAGTCCTCTTTGCCGAGATGCTTGGTGACACTGTCGAGGACGATCTGCTCGTCATCGACAACCAATATGGTCATGTCGCTGGCCATCGCCTTACCTCCATACGCAATCTATGCCGTAACCGCCGGCAGGACAATCCTAAAAACGGCTCCCCCGGTCCGACCCATATCGATCTCGATCTCCCCTTTGTGCCGCTCCACAATACCCCAGCTGACAGCCAGCCCCAGTCCATTCGTCCCTTTGGTCGAGAAGAAAGGCTCAAAAATGCGGTCAATGAGGTTCTCAGGAATACCGGGACCGGTGTCCTCGACCGAAATCACGCATTTGTTGTCACGTCGATCGTGCTCAACCCCCAGATACACGGTCCCCTTGCCGTTCATGGCGTCCGAGGCGTTGAGCATGAGGTTCAATAATACCTGGCTTAGTTGATGGGTGTCACCCATGATGTCTGGAGGATTGGCGGTAACCTCCTTCTCGATTCTAATATTGTGGAACTGCGGCAGCCGCTCAACCAGCGAGAGCGCATCCTCGATAACATCCGCCGGGTTCAGGCGAGTCAGTTGTGGGGCATCCTGGCGTGCGAAATCGAGCAGGTTGCGGACGATATCGCGGCAACGCAGCGTCTCCCTGATTATCACTTTCAGGTCGACCTGATGCGGCGAATCCTCCGGGATGTCATCGAGCATATCCTCGGCGTAGGCGAGAATACCGGTCAGGGGGTTATTGATTTCGTGGGCAACCCCAGCGGCCAGCTTCCCCAGGGCACCCAGTTTCTCCGCCTGGATCAACTGATCACGCAGCTCGCGTTCCCGACTGATGTCACGCATAATGGTGCACGTGCCCGTGATAGTCCCCTCGTAATCAAACAACGGGAAACGGACCGTCTGGAAGTGATGTGTGCGACCGTCGATCTCCACCTGCTCCTCATAGGTATGGTAGCTATTGTCACGCAGCACTTCCTGGTCGTGCGCCTTAATGGTGTGTGCCAGGTGATCCGGTAGGATATCCTCAGGCCGCTTGCCGACAAACTCCTCGGGCGTGCGGTGAAAGGCCCGCGCAATCACCGGGTTGACAATAAGGTACCGGCCCTCGAGATCTTTGATTGAGATCCAATCGTGAGCAGAATCGATGAAGCTGCGGAAACGGTACTCCGCACTCTGGATCTGTCGCTGGAGCCTCACCTTCTCGGTAATCC
>CAZXRO010000232.1:0-4919 GCA_964642435.1 uncultured Ignavibacteriales bacterium | reverse complement strand
ACTCGCTTTAGGTGTTTCCGCCATTTCCCATTCTACATTGGCTATGCTGATTGCCCAGAATCTCTTGTGAGATTGACCGGCCTGTGTGCTTGGCCGTTGCTTTTTCTGGTGCCGTGTACTATACTGCGCTCGACATTACAGTAGGGTCTATGGCATCAGTAAGCTCATATTTTTCGTTTTCACCTCGCCAGTTGCGATTTGTCTCCATTCTCGCGGCCACAGCTGTCATCATGGGGGGGTATCTGCTGGTACGAAGCTACGCTCAGCCCAGCCCTGAGCCGCTTGAGCTGGGCGTGTACATCAGCCCGGACAAGGAGCAGTTCACGGGTACATTTGTAGTCGATCCCAACATCTCCCCTGTCGATTCGCTCGAACTGCTTCCCGGAATCGGCCCCGTACTTGCCGAGCGGATTGCCGAGTATCGGCAGACGAAGCCATTTGAGCGAGAAATCGACATAACCGAAGTTCGCGGAATTGGGCCAAAGCTGTACGAACGCATCAAACCCTACCTCAAAGTGAGAAGATACTAAATGGAAGCGACCGTAACAGTTGGTGTGGATCGTCGCGATGACACCGCATTTGCGGCGCGGGTGCAGACCGGATCGGGGCGGCCCCAGATCATGGCGCTGGTTCGTTCTGACTGCCAGCATCTGGTTGACCATAATCTCCTGCGAGACAGCGAGATGATCTTCTCGGTGCCTGATTGTGAGGTTATGGTGCATCGGTTGAGCCTCGAAGCGGACAACAAGACAGAGTTCGAGTTGAGGGCCCGCTTCGAGCTGGCGCAGTCATTGCTCGACGATGAATCGGCGTTCGTCTACGACACTGTACCCGGTGATTCCCCGCACCGCTGTCTGGGGATGGTGATGCGGCGCGAGCGACTGGAGAGCCTGATGCCACAGCGCTTCCCGGGCCTGTATGGGGGACCGCAATCCGGCCCCAGTCGCCCCAGAGCGGTAGCGCTCGGGTACGGTTACCTGGGGTTCTGCCGTCCGGCGGGCGGCGAGTTTGTTTGCCTGGCGGACTTCACCGCGAGGCAGGCATCGTTGTGTTTCGTCTACAAGGGACGCGTTATCGGCCTTGGACACCTTGGCAGCGACAATATGAACACCGATGATACTGCGGGACTGCGTCGGCTGGGAATAGAGTTCAAGACCGTCGTCAGTTTTCAGTCTGCCGGGCTTTTTTCACGGGGCGTGTCGGTCCCTCTTTCGCGAATTCTGGTGACCGGGGACGCCAGCGGCCGGATAGCCGAGGAGCTCGCCGGTCACTTTACGGCCCAGGTGGATCATCCACAGATCAACCCCGGGTTCTTTTCTGATCCCGCGAAGACTCCACAGCGCCCGCTGGGTGATTACCTGGTGGCACTGGGCCTGACTATTGAGGAAGGACAGATAACATGACCGACTCGCATACCAGCCGCCTGGCCCTGTATCCCGGGACGTTCGACCCGGTCACCAATGGCCATATGTCGCTGATTGAGCGCGCGTTGCGCCTGTTCGACAAGCTGGTAGTGGCTGTCGCCCATAACGCCGGTAAGCAGCCATTTTTCACCTACGACGAACGGGTGGAATTGATGAATGAGGCTATCCGGGCAGCCGGCTTCAATGGCAGGGTGCAGGTAATCGGCTTCACCGGCCTGCTGGCCGATCTGGCCAAGGAGTACGACGCGGCGGCGATCGTCCGGGGTCTTCGCGCCGTATCAGATTTTGAGTACGAGTTCCAGATGGCCCTGATGAACCGCAAACTCGCCCGCGAGGCCGAAACCGTATTCTTGATGCCATCGCTGTCATGGGTCTATCTGTCGTCGACTATAGTGCGCGATGTAGCCCGGCATGGCGGTGAGATTGGTGATTTGGTTCCCGCAAACGTGGAGCAAGCGTTGAAAAGCAAGCTTGCGGGCAACTCAAAGGCGTAGTATCTGTAGTACGTAGTTACAACAAGACACCAACAGACACGGAAGATAAGCTTGAGTAATAACAGCGAAAAGAAGACTGACCAGACTGCTGACGCGCAGCAGAACGAGGAAGTCCAGATTCCCCTTGCGGAGCTGCTGAAGATACGGCGTGAGAAGATCAGACGTATGCGAGAGCAGGGTATCAACCCGTATCCATACCGTTATGAGCGCACGCACTACATCGCCAGTGCTTTGGATGATTTTGATCGCCTGGCACAGGGTGAGGCGACTATCAGCCTGGCCGGTCGCATCATGGCCAAGCGCAAAATGGGCAAGTCGATTTTCGCCGACCTCAGGGACTCCTCCGGCAAAGTACAGGTCTATCTGAAGTTGAATACGGTCGGCCAGGAGGCATTCGATTTGTTCGACAGCCTGGATCTGGGGGATATTATCGGCTGCGATGGCACGCTGTTTGTCACTCGCATGGGCGAGAAAACACTGGCGATTGCGCGGTTTGAGCTGCTGTCCAAGGCCCTGCACCCCCTGCCGGACAAGCATTCCGGGTTGAAAGATGTGGAAACGCGATATCGCAGGCGCTACGCCGACCTCATTGTCAATCCGGAGGTCCGCGAGGTCTTTCGTACGCGCAGTATGATTATCCAGGCTATTCGTGATTTCCTGAACAACCACGGTTTCCTCGAAGTGGAGACCCCCATCCTGCAGCCGCTGTATGGTGGCGGCAATGCCCGGCCGTTTTCGACTCACCACGAGAAGCTGGACATGCCGATGTATCTTCGCATTGCCGACGAGCTCTATCTCAAGCGGTTGATTATCGGCGGCTATGATAAGGTGTGGGAGTTCTGCAAGGATTTCCGCAATGAGGGTATGGACCGTCTGCACAACCCCGAGTTCTCCATGATCGAGCTGTACTGGGCCTATGTCGACTACCGTGACATGGGCGCCATGTTCGAGGAGATGCTCCGCAAGGTGGTCTATAAGGTGCACGGGACATACTCCATACCGTACGGTGATCACCAGATTGATTTCGAGCAGCCGTTCCGCTGGGTGAGCATGATCGATTCGATAAAGGAGCAAACCGGGGTCGATATGCTCGAGATGTCCCACGAGGAAGCGAAGGCGGCGGCACAGAAGCAGGGAATCACCGACGAGGCGAGGCTGATCAACTGGGGCAAGTGTGTCGAGGCGGTCTGGGAGGCGAAGGTTGAGCATACGCTTATCCAGCCGACGTTTGTCTGTGATTTTCCGGTGGAGATCTCGCCGCTGGCCAAGCGGCATCGCGACAATCCGCGCCTGACCGAGCGCTTTGAGCTGTTCATTGCGGCGCAGGAGACCGGGAATGCGTTCTCGGAGTTGAATGATCCGATCGATCAGTTGGAGCGGTTCATGCAGCAGGGCAAGGCGCTGGAGGCAGGCGATGAGGAAGCCCAGCCGCTCGATGACGATTTCATTACCGCCCTGTCTTACGGCATGCCGCCGACAGCGGGGCTCGGGTTCGGCGTTGACCGACTGGTCATGCTGCTGACCAACCAGCACTCTATCCGCGACGTGTTGTTCTTCCCGCAGATGAAGGATTACAAGGAGGGGACGGTGCCAGTGTCCAGGATGATTGCGCAAATGATCGAGCAAGAGGACAAGTAAGTAGTCTTTCTGCCGAATAGGATACACTTCAATTGGAAGCTTTCCATGGGCAATCATGGTCGCCGGATGCCATGCCGACTGCCGACATCGGGGCGACACATGTTGTCTGCGGGTTGTCAAGAAGGAGCCTGCTTTGAAATCGGTGGTCGGCAAAGTCAATTGGTGCTTGTAGTCTCTTGTTAAACTGAGGTGTCACGTGGTCAATATCTATGTTGGCAATCTGTCGTATGAAGCCAGTGAAGACGATTTGCGCGCTGCGTTTGAGCAGCACGGCGAGGTAGCATCGGTAAAAGTGATTAAGGATCGGGAGACCGGCCGCCCACGGGGATTCGCGTTCGTGGAAATGCCGGATGATGAGCAGGGTCACGCCGCAATAGAGAAGATGAATGGGTATGCGATGAATGGTCGCACGTTGAATGTAACCGAGGCACGCCCCCGCGATGATCGTGGCCCGCGTGGCGGTGGCGGGGGACGTCGACGGTTCTGAAGCAAGACAATCACATTGACATAAGTATCATTTGGCCGGGATCTGCAAGCGGGTCCCGGTTTCTGTATCGAATAGCACAGCGCTTACAGCAACAGGATCACACCGATACTCGCTCCACCCATTAGTCTTAGTTCGAAGTCATCGCTCCGAGTCAAGCCAGCCGGGACAACGGTCACATCGGCGTTGGCGTCGAAACCGAAGCGCTGAGATATCGGTATCACAACACCTCCACGTGTATTCAGTGCCATATCCCAGTGATACGGCTCATCGACATCTTGCTGAACGAAGAGATGATCACCGTGTCTTACAACACTGGTATTGGAACCATCAAACACGGTCCCATTCGCGCCCACTCCAACAGATAAATAGCCAAACGGCCTCTGTCCCGGTGTTCGGGGCATGAAGACTCGCGAGATGAACAGGCGGTGGACCCGCGTTACCTCGCCAATCTTCGCATTGGAATAGGAGACCTGCCAGTGTGCCGATTCCGGAGACATTAGCCAGGCAACAGCCGTGAAGCCTAAGCCGAGTTCATCGTCGCTATGGGACTGACCCTCCGCCATTCTCAGCGCATGACCTGACAAACTGAAACCGTAATTGAATCCCTCACTGTCCTGTGAGACTTCAGGTATCTGAGCCGTGGAGGCGACAGCAATGTTAGTTACCGCCAAGGGGCAGCTAAGACACAGAAAAAGAATGATTGTCTTCACAATAACAACCCCACTATAAGGAACCCCACGTTTCGCTTTCCAGAAATATAGGCTGTTCTCTCCATGAAGTCAAATTCTCGCCGCATATTTCCGTGATCTGACAGTGTTCTGGACGCTTGCCCGCGCCGCATGATTGCGTATATTGTGCGCTGTCAAATGAGAAACG
>CAZXRO010000231.1:0-4927 GCA_964642435.1 uncultured Ignavibacteriales bacterium | reverse complement strand
GAAATGTTTTTGTGATAGCAGAAGGATTCAGCGGCTTTTCTATGTTTACGGCCACCCCAGAATCGGCGCCGGTGGCAGCAAGATAGCGTTTGTGCACCCCTCGGCGGCGAACGCGGTGCTCCTTGAGCTGGAAGAGCGCGGTTAGACGCGCGAGGTATTGGCGGCAGGCGCGCCGCACCGTCGGCAGGCGCTGTGGCGATTGTGGTTGAGTCGGCCGCAGGAGCATCGCCAGAAACTGTGCTGCGTTGATCCGATGACTCGATCCTGACTCCCCCGACGTTTCCTTATCAGCAGAAAGAGTGCTCCCAGAAGCAGAATGGCGGGGACATAGCGCCAGTTGCTGCGGGTGGGGGTAGCGAAGACATCGACGGCATGATCAACGGTCATGGCGAAGCTCTGCTGCATGAGCCAGATATCGGCCTCAACATACCCGTATTCCTCGGTGTCCGCCCTGGCCCAGAGGGTGTAGAGTATCTGGCGTCCCTCGATATGGCGATATACGATGCCGGTCAGGCGGTGGCGAATTTGCAGGCTGTTAGCGCTGTCGTCGGTGATGAATTCGAGGACAAATCCGGCCCGTTCGACATCATTGAAGCCGGTGTTGGTGAGCAGTCGGGCATTGGGGAGCGGATTGACGACATCGCTGAGTACGAATTCGACCGCGGATTTGAGTTCCTCGGGGCTGTTGAGCGTTTCTCCCTCGGGGATGACCGAGCGCGAGATGAGCATTTCGGCCGCGAATTCATCGTGTTCGACCATGTAGGGGAAGTCATCATTGGTGATATCGACCGCCCAGTCCTCGGGCAGCAGCATCTCGACTTCCTCGCCGAGCATCACGGGTGTGGCAGCTCGGGCGCTCATGGCCAGCATGAGGATGGCAATGATAGAGAGAACGCGCATACCATTAGTATCGGCGGAGTGCGCGCGAAGGTGAGTCTCAGGTGGGGATTCTGAAGGCCGGGCGATCAGTCGTTGAAATTGCGAGTCAGGCAGTTGGTGACGGCGGCGATTTTCTGTTTGAGGAAGTCCTCGCGGTTGACAGCGGGCCGGTACAGGAAGTGCCGTCCCTGTTTCTCGCGGGTGAGCAGTCCCTTCTGGGCGAGACGGCTCATGACGGTCATGGTTGTGGTGTAGGCGCGTTGGTTGTCCTCGCCGAGGAAGAACTGTGCCTTTTTGACGGTGAGTTCGCCTTTTTCCCAGGCGAGTTCCATCAGGCGGGCCTCGGTAGGTCCCAGAAAGACAGCGACCCCGTTGGCCTCGGGGTCGAAATAGAAGGGATTGGGGGTCATTTTGGAATCTTTTCCTTGTTACTGACGATCATCCATATACCGACAGCGATAATCGCTGCGGGCCAGAAATAATCCCAGGCTCCGCCGGTGATGATGCCAAGCTTATCGAGCAAAATGAGCACGCCCAGAATGAGCAGGAGAATTCCAACCAGCATACGTTTCACCTCGCTTAGTATGAGTTGTCTATAACATATGCGGGGGGACGTGGTCAGAAAAGGGAAAAGTAATCCCTATTTCCAGGCGTAGGAAAACCGGGGGGGCTGTACCAGGCGAATGCCGGTCCGGCCGGGCTGACCCTGTACGGGAGAGACGACGTAGATCACCAGGTTGCTATCGCCGTACCGGACGCCGTTGTAGATCTGGTGGAGGGGGCGGTAGGCGATCCAGTTGAATTCGCTGACGAAACACCAGCATCCGGCGGGGAGAGCATGCAGATTGGACTGGGGCTCGACGCCGAGATAGTTTGCCGGTGGCGGGTTCAGCAGGGTGAAGGGATTGCAGGCCTTCGGGAGCTTGTCCTCGGCCAGGCATTGTTCGCTGTAGGCTGTCACGGCCAGGTGGAGGCGATCGAGCATGGAGTCGACATTGGCGCGCTCGACATTCTGGTGAAAGGCGCTAAACACCGGCCCGGCGGAGTAGGCCAGAGCCAGAATGAGGGCAATAGCGATCAGTACCAGAGGCGCCGGTGGGCTGTCAGCGTGTTGGTTGTGGTTTCGGCGGACCATGCCGCAAATCCTTTTAAGGGTGGCGAGTTTGTCCCATACCCTTTTGGGTCGGCAGTTTGCGGGATTTGTGAAGTGCTTGCGGGTCGAAAATCGAGTCAGCGCACGGCTTTGAGTCGGGCAACGACAGTCTCGGCCACCGCCTCGAGCATCAGTCGATCATCCGGTGTGAAGTGTCCGGGTTGATTGGAGTCGATGTCGATTTCGCCGAGTACCTCATCGCCATCGAGCAGCGGCACGACAATCTCGGAGCGAGTGGTGAGCGAGCAGGCCAAAAAGCGCGGGTCAGCGTTGACGTCATCGACGATGATTGATTGCTTCTGACTGGCGGCGGCGCCGCAGATGCCGGCGTTGAGTTCGATGACGGTGTGGGGGGTCGGCGGGCCGACGTACGGACCGACCATAAGGACGCCATCTTTGAGCATGTAGAAGCCGGTCCAGTCGAAATTGTCGCTGAAGGCGTCGATAAGCTCGACGGCGGCTGTGAGGATGTCGGTCTCGGTGGATTTGTCGGCAATGGCCGTGCTGATGTCATCGATGAGTTTCTGGCGATGGGGTTCCATTAGAGTGTCTCCCTGATTGCGCGGTAGGCATCCATCGGTACCGAGGGATCGACGGCGCACCCGGGGCCGATAATCAGGCGGGTGGGGTCGTTCTCGGATTTGAGTCGCTGGATCTGGAAGGCGATTTCCTGTGGGGTGGAGTGGCGCAGCCAGCCCTCGTGGTCGACGCCCCCGATGAGTGTCCAATCCGGCAGTTCGTCCATGGCGCGATCAAGTGGCAGGTTGGTGGGGTGGGAGTGATCCCAATTGATCATGCGGGTCTTGTAGTCGTGCTCGGCCAGTTGTCGCATGTAGTTGTTGGTGCTGCAGACGTGCAGGATGTTCAGGGCATCCTCGCCGGCGGCCTGGATCACGGGCAGGTCGTACGGAAGGCCGAATTGCTCGTACTGTTCCCAGGTGAGTTTGTCGGCGGAGGCCCAGTGGGTGGTGGCGTAGAAGATACCATCGGCGCCGGCGTTGCGAAGCTCGCTGGCGAAACGGACGAAGGTGTCGGTGATGGCTTCGAGGGCTTCGGTGACCAGGTCCGGGTGGGATGCAAGGTGGTCCAGGAGCATCTGATGTTCCGGGACCAGGCGGCCGGCGACGGAGAGAGGGGTGAAGATGGTCATGAGCAGGGGGAGTTCTTTGTCGGATCCCTTGCGGATGAGCGAGACGGTTTTGAGGTGTTCATCGAGGACGGGGGCGGTCATCGGCAGGGGTTTGATTTTGGCCCAGTCCTGTGGTGTGGTGACGGGGAAATCTCGCTTGATGTGTTTTTGCAGTTCATGGTTGGAGTATTCGAGGTTGAGGCCCCAGTCCTGGGTGTGGTAGTCGGCGCGGGGGTTGATTTTCATGAAATCCCAGCGGAACATCTTCTGGAAGGCGAGCATGGCCTCGGCCGTTCCCTTTGCATCGTGTTCCATATCAAAGAAGTGTCGCCAGAAGCTGGCGGCGAATCGGTCTGGTTTTTCGCCGGCGAGGATCAGGTGGAGTCGTTCCGCCGGTGAGTATTTGTCGGGCATTGCAAGGCTCCTGCATTTACGGGCTGCCGAGGTTGGGTCAATATATACGTCTGTAACAGCCGGGTCAAACATCGGTTCACCGGGAGTTGTCAGGATACTCGCCATAGTGCTGTGGGGTCCATGTGCAATCTTAGATCATAATACGGTGGGTGTATGCAGGCGGATTTGGCGGTGCCGATTTAGGTAGTGAATGGTAATTGCCCGAGAAATCCCGGCACCACTGGAGTAGTCTATGTCCCCGAGAGTACTCATAATCGACGATGAAGACTCCATGTGCAACTTCATGGAGATCATGCTGACGAAAGAAGGCTATGAGGTGGAGACGTCCACCTCGCCGGTCGCCGGCGTGTCTATGGTCAAAGAGCGTGACTATGATGTTGTGGTGGCCGATTTGAACATGCCGGACATGAGCGGAATCGATGTCCTTCGCGAGGTGAAGGCGTTCAAGGCCGATCAGGAGATGATCGTGATGACGGCGTTTGCCTCGGTGGATTCGGCAATCGAGGCTATGAAGCTGGGGGCGACGGACTATATCACGAAGCCGTTCAAGGTCGACGAGATCAAGATCATTCTGGAGAAGAGTTTGAACCGTCGGCACCTGGAGCGAGAGAACCAGGATTTGAAGCGACGGCTGGATGTTGACAATTCATTTGACAGTTTTATCGGTGCCTCGGAAGCGGTGGTCAAGCTCAAGCAGTTGGCCAAGCAGATCGCGGGCAGCGATTCGACGGCGTTGATCCGGGGAGAGTCCGGTACGGGTAAGGATCTGATAGCGCGGGCTATACACCAGCACTCACCGCGGCGCAACGGGCCGTTTGTGACGATCAACTGCGCGGCGCTTCCGGAGAGCCTTCTGGAATCGGAGCTGTTCGGTCACAAGAAGGGATCGTTTACGGGGGCGATCAGGGATAAGGAAGGGTTGTTCAAGGTGGCCGACGGGGGTACGTTCTTTTTGGACGAGGTGGGTAACACCTCGATGGCTATTCAGGTGAAGCTGCTTCGGGTGCTGGAGGATCGGAAGATCATCCCGGTGGGTGATACCAAGCCGATCAGTGTCGATGTGCGGTTGATAGCGGCGACGAATTCCGATCTGGAGGGGGATGTCAAGTCGGGGCGATTTCGGGCGGATTTGTTTTATCGGCTGAACGTGATCCCGATCCAGATCCCGTCGCTTCGAGAGCGCGCTGAGGACATCCGGCTTCTGGTCAATTATTTTGTCAGCAAGTTTGCCGAGAAGACGAACAGCCCGGTGAAGAGCATCACAGAGGAAGCATTGGAGCTACTGACGACTTATCACTGGCCGGGCAATGTGCGCGAGCTGGAGAATACTATTGAGCGGGCGGTGCTGCTGA
>CAZXRO010000230.1:2706-4934 GCA_964642435.1 uncultured Ignavibacteriales bacterium | reverse complement strand
CTATTGACAACTTCAAGGTCGACTGGTAGACAAAAAGGACCTCATGATACTTGCCAGAGCTAGCGCGCCTGCGTACTTTGCTGCGAACCTGTAAGAAGATAGCACATGAACGATGTTGCGGTAGACAAACTCAAAGAACATATCCTCGCCAGGCCCGATCGCGTGCCCCGGCATATCGCCATTATCATGGACGGTAACGGCCGCTGGGCCGCCCAGCGAAACAAACCCCGTACCTTCGGCCACGAGGCCGGGGTCGAGGCCGTTAAGCGCGTCGTCCGCGCCGCAGCCGAAATCAAGGTAGCCTACCTCACCCTCTACACCTTCTCCTCCGAGAACTGGCGAAGGCCTCGCGATGAGGTAGAGGCCCTCATGTCCCTGCTCGCACGCACGACGCTCAGGGAGCTCGATGAACTCATGCAAAACGACGTCAAGCTCGTCACCACCGGTCGCGTCAACGGTCTCCCACAATCCCAACAGGACGTCCTCCGGGAAGCCTGTCAATTGACCAGCGACAACCGCGGATTGGTGCTGAATCTGGCCCTCAACTATGGCGGCAGACGCGAAATTCTCGATGCTGTCAAGGCCATCGCCTCCAGCGTCCGCGCCGGGATTCTCGACCTGTCCGAAATTGACGAGGAGACCTTCTCCAACTTTCTCTATACCGCAGATTTGCCCGACCCCGATCTGCTCATCCGCACCTCCGGCGAACAGCGTCTCTCCAATTTCCTGCTGTGGCAGACGCATTACACCGAGCTGTACATTGCCGATGCCCTCTGGCCCGACTTCGATCGCCAGAAACTGTTCGAGGCCGTCGCCGAATACCAGCGCCGTGAACGCCGCTTTGGCCGTGTCTCACAGGAGCCGCCAGGTGAGCCGTAACCTCCTCGCTCGTATAGCTGTCGCCATTGTGTTCATCCCGCTGATCCTCTGGATCAGCTATCAGGGTGGCACGCTTTTCTTCGGCATGATCCTTCTGTTCGCCATCATCGCCATGGCGGAATTCCTCTTGGCTGAGAAAATCGGACCCGCGAACTGGCAGTTCTGGCTTGCCGAACTCGCGGTTGTCTCGTCTTTGTATCTCCATTTCCGGCTCCACGATGACACCGGCCCCGCCACCATCATCGTAGTGTTCCCCGTTATCGTGGCCTTCTTCCTGTTGTCAGGTGCTGTCCTCGGCATGGGCCGACAAACGCCCCGCGAACTATTCACGCGCCACACTCACTTGGTCTGGGGCGTCGTCTATGTCGCCCTGCTCTACCCGCAGGTGCTGCACCTCGGCCTGGGCATACAGCCCTTCAGCGGCGGCGACACCATGCTCTTCGTCTTCGGCCTGCTGTGGGTCTGCGACACCGCCGCTATGGGTATCGGTGGCTGGTTGGGCAAGACCAAACTGGCCCCGACCGTCTCGCCCAACAAAACCGTCGCCGGATTTGTCGGAGGCATAGCCGGTGCGCTCATAATCGGCATTGTCATGTTCTTCTGGAAGTTCCACTCGCTACCGCTATATCACGTTCTGCTCATCGCCGCCGGGGCCGCAATCTTCGGTCAGCTCGGCGATCTCGTCGAATCCATGTGGAAACGCTCAATTGGCATCAAAGACTCCTCGCACCTGATTCCCGGCCACGGAGGCATTCTCGATCGTTTCGATTCCCTGCTGTTCGCCGCTCCCTTTGTCCATGCCTATCTCTGGTGGCTCGCCCGGGGCTGAGTCGCCCCAAGTACCCGAACTCAGTTTTTGTTGATCACATCCTCTCCCGCGACATAATGTCAACTGAGACGTAGTCGGGATGTCCCCGGTTGCGCATGCTGATGAGAGAAATCCATGATTGCCCGCGTGACCATTATCTGTACCCTGAGTCTGCTGGTCCTTGCCTGCACGCCCTACCCGCGCTATCGCAGCGGCGGTGGCGATGCCCCCATGCTGGAGACCCCGCCCGAGGGCACACCTACCACCAATGACCGGATTCGCTTCGGGATGATCCTCATGCAGTACCTCGGCAAACCATACGCCGGCAGCTCCGCCTATGACCCCGGCCTCGACTGCTCCGACTTCGTCCGCACTGCGTTTCGCAAGTACAACGGGTCGATTCTCCCGCGCACCGTGGCCGATCAGTTTGCCGATGGAGAACCAATCGCCAGAAGCCTGCTCGAGTTCGGTGATCTCGTCTTCTTCAAGACCAACCGACGCCACGTCTCCCATGTCGGTATCTATGTTGGTGATCATCGCT
>CAZXRO010000230.1:0-2696 GCA_964642435.1 uncultured Ignavibacteriales bacterium | reverse complement strand
CGCTTTGTCCATGCCTCCAGTTCCAGCGGCGTCATTGTTTCCTCTCTTGGCGAGAAGTACTGGGCACAACGGTTCGTGGCGGGACGCCGCTATGGTGTCAAGCCGGCCGAATCCACCGAAGAACCCTGATGCCGTTCGCGGGTTATAACTCATGCCATGAAGAAATTGCCCGAACAGCTCACTCTCAAACTGCAGAACCTGCCCGATACACCCGGGGTCTATCTGTTCAAGGATGAAACCGGCAAGATCATCTATATCGGCAAGGCCAAGGTACTCAGGAACCGGGTGCGTTCCTACTTTCAGCACTCCCGCGCACAATCACCCCGAACCGACCGCCTTGTCTCACGTGTCGCTGACCTCGATCTTATGGTTACTGATAGTGAGGTAGAGGCGCTCATCCTCGAGGCCAACCTCGTCCACGAATACAAGCCGCGCTACAACGTCGCCCTCAAGGATGACAAGCACTTCCCATACATCAAGATCACCACCAATGAACCCTTCCCGCGCGTGCTCATCGTCCGCAGGCTCGAGAAGGATGGCGCTACCTATTTCGGCCCCTACACCAGCTCGCGCCATATGCGAAAAACCGTCGCGCTGCTGACCAAACTGTTCCAGATTCGCTCCTGCAACTATGTCATCCCGCACCCGCAGGGCAAGCAATACCAGGTCTGCCTGGACTATCACATCAAACGCTGCCAGGGACCCTGCGCCGATCTGCAGACGCAGGAAGACTATCGCAAGCAGGTCGATAACGTCATCAAGGTGCTCTCCGGTCGTCCACAGGAAGTTGTCGATGACCTCACGCAGCGCATGGCCCAAGCATCCGAACAAATGGCCTTCGAGGACGCCGCCCTCTACCGCGACCAGATCGAGGCCATCAAAGCCGTCATGCTCAAGCAGAATGTCGACGTGGGGGAGATGGTCGATCGCGACATCATCTCAGTCGCCCGCGAGGGTACCCATGCCGTCGCCGTGGTACTGCAGATTCGCCAGGGTGTCCTGATAGGACGACAGGACTTCCAACTCTCATCCGATGTCGATGAAACCAATGAAGTCGTCATGGAGACCTTCCTCGCCCAGTACTACAACCACCAACCCAACCTTCCCAATGAGGTCTACCTCCCGCTCGAGGTCGAGGATGCCCCTCTCTTCGAACACTGGCTGAGCAAACTGCGCGGCCGCCGGGTCCATCTGTACACCCCGAAAATCGGCCGCAAGGTCAAGCTCGTGGATCTGGCCGCCTCCAATGCCCGTTTGCTCCTCGATGAACTCCTGATCCAGAAACGCAAGCAATCCGAACGCATCAGCAAAATGGTCACCGCCCTCAAGGACGACCTGAATCTCACTCACTCGCCGGTACGCATCGCCTGCTTCGATATCTCCAATACCGGCCAGACCGATGCCGTCGGCTCATGCGTCTACTTCGAAAACGCCAAACCCAAAAAGAGCGAATACCGCCACTTCAAAATCAAGGGCGTCCGCGGCCAGGATGACTACAAGATGATGCGCGAGGTGGTCGGTCGCTATTTCCACCGCCTCCACGAAGACGAAAAACAGCCTCCCGACCTCGTCGTTGTCGATGGTGGTAAGGGACAGCTCAACGCCGTCCGCGCCGAACTGCGCTACCTCGGCTACGATGACCAGCCCGTCATCGGTCTCGCTAAACGTCTCGAGGAAGTCTTCATCCCCGGCCAGACCGACCCGCTCACCATCAGCCGCTCATCGCCCGGTCTCATGCTCCTGCGGCAAGTCCGCGATGAAGCCCACCGCTTCGCCATCACCTACAATCGCAAGGTCCGCAGCAAGCGGACTATCGCCTCCTCACTCGATGCCATCCCCGGGGTCGGCCCCGCAAAAAGAGAGGCGCTGCTGAAACACTTCGGCTCGGTCAAACGTATCCGGGAAGCAACAACCGAACAGCTAACCGAAGTGAAAGGCGTCCACGCCAAACTGGCCGAGACGATTAAGACCTACCTGAAATGATGACCGAAACCCGCCATCTCTTCAGCGAAGACATCCTGAAGCACGCCCTCACCAGGTGGGGCGCAACCCTCGCCGACAGCAAAGCACTGGGCGGCTTTGAATCGTTCGTCTATGAATTCACGTGCGATGGCCGAAGCTACATCATGAAACTGGCCCACGATGTCCGCCGCACCGCCGACTACATCATGGGCGAACTCGATTTCGTGAACTACCTCGCCGACCACGGAGTGACCACACCACGCGCGGTCCGGTCGACCTCCGGCGAGTTGACCCACACCGTCCCCGCGCCCGATGACTCCAACTTCGTCGCCTACGTCTTCGAGAAAGCCCCCGGCCAACACCTGCGCAAGGCCGATCTTTCCGATGAGTTCTATGTCACCTGGGGCCGCCTGATCGGTAAGATGCACCGCCTTACCCGAGAGTACACACCCCGCAACCCCGCCTGGCGACGCCAGCACTGGCACCAGGACGAGGAACTGGATTTCGCACGGTGGCTGCCCGAAGACGACGCCGAGATCATCGCCGCCGGTGAGCACATTCTCTCGCACCTGAAGACCCTGCCAACACCACCCGATGCCTATGGCCTCATCCACGAGGACGCCCACCCGGGTAACTTCTTCCTGCACAACGGCACTATCTGGCTGTTCGACTTCGATGATTGCCAATACCACTGGTTCATGAACGACCTGTGCATGCCGGTCTTCTACAAGCAC
>CAZXRO010000229.1:0-4955 GCA_964642435.1 uncultured Ignavibacteriales bacterium | reverse complement strand
CCTGCTGGCGGTACCATCCGTCTTTGCCGCCGAGGTGGGCCTGCAACTCACCGGCCCCGGTGCCATCAACGACTCCACTATCAAAGTAGGGGAGAAGGTCACGGTGGATATCATGTTCCTCAATGATACCTCCTGGGCCGGATTCACCCTCGGATTTGCCATCTCCTCGCCGGATATCAAACGGGTCGAGCATCCAGCCGACAGCGGCAACGGGCTCAACGAGCATGGCGATGTTAAGGGATACAACGGGTTCGATGATCGCTCCATCTGGGATCTGGCAGGTATCTTCGTCGTTCCTCGCGATTGGGATGGCGAATTGCCGGAACTCATGGGGTTCGGCGGCGTCTGTGTCAAACAGCGCTACGAAGCACACGACTGGGAAAAGAAACTCAGCTTCGATCTCATTGTCCCCGAGCCGGGTACGCTCGTGATTGACTCAGCTTTCTTCCCGCCTGGCGGCAACTGGCTTTACTCGGCGCCTGCCCATGAGCCGGTATGGCATGGACCGTACCATTATCAAGTGGTGAAGTAAGACGAATGAAACCTGACGAGTTTTCCGGGCCCGGTAGTCCAAGTGCCGGGCCCAAGGGCTATTGACTCTCAACGCGGGGTTTGTTATGGGGCTTCAGACAATTGCGAGACTCGTTCTCTTAGCGCTGTGTACGCTGGCAATACCGGTCACTACTATCGCTGATTTTCAACCACAGTGCAGCCTGTCTGTCACCAACGCTTTCAGCGCTGCCCAGTCTGAAACAACCGTCCACGTTGCCCTCAAGACAATCGAACCACAACCCTCAATCGAGGTGTCCTCCATCTCACTGGCTCTGGCCATCGCTTCTGAACAACTCAGCGTCACCGGGATCTCCACCATGCCCGATTTGGATTCGTGGCAGCACACAACCTACGAACTGCAGCCGGTCGATCATCCCGACTACAGTCACATGCTCCTACTGCATGCTGCCTTCTCAACCGACAGCACGCAGACCGTTGCCGTTGACTCTCTTGCCCTGTGGCAACTCCAACTCAGGCTGGCCGGAACTGTCCCTCCAGGCACGACGATTGAGATACCCTTCATCTTCACCTCCTGCACCGACAACCTTGTCATGACGACTTCCCGCGATACCGCCCTGATGCCACTTCAGGTCCTCACCTCAAGTGGTACCGACATAACCGATTTCTCCAACTCCATGCCGACTGTGACAGGCCCCGCGAGCGATTGTTTCGACTGGACCATCGATGGTCACACAGTACCGGTGCCGGCCATAGTCTTGCGCGCCGGCGCCATAAGCACTGCCGGTGCCGACAGCACCCTTATCGGTGACATCGATCTTGACCATCAAGCCTGCCAGCCCGCTGATCTCAATCTGCTGTGCCGGTTCTTTCAGTACGGAGACTCTGTCTTCACTATCGATCACACCCGCCAGATAGCTGCCAGCGACGTCAACCAGGACCAGATCGATACCACCCTGACCGACCTGGTTGCTCTGCGTTACCGAACCATCGATGTTCCCCTGCCCGGATCACCCCCGCCGATCATCTATCACGGACAGTTCACCTATACCCTGATAGAACCCGGGCAATTGCTCCTCAGCCTCAGGAGCGATTGCTCAATCGGTGCCTACAACCTCTGGCTGAGCACGCTTGGAGCCATTGTTGATTCTGTCGTTTTCCTCCACGACCAAGACCCCGGCCAACTCGGCTGCCATGTCGCTGAGCCCCATGCCGCGCGCCTTCGCATTCTGGGGATCGGCGGCACGACTGACAATCCGTGGATCGATAGCTGGAACACCGAACTCGCCGTCATCCACTACCAGGGCATGACCCCCCAGCCAATCATCGAACGGCTCGCCGCCGCCGACCTCTCCTCGATCATGGTCGGAGAGTTCACGGATACACCGCCGGACCAGCCGATCCTGCCCGATGTCCCGTATCTGTCAGCCAACTATCCCAACCCCTTCAACCCTACTACCCGAATCGATTTCTATCTGCCCCGAAGGACCGCGTGGCAGCTCTCGGTCTACGACATCACCGGCAGGACTATTCGAAGCCTGAAGGGAAGCCCCGCGCTTGGCTGGGTGAGCGTTCAATGGGATGGTCGTACAAGTGGGGGAGAGCCTGCCGCCAGCGGCGTCTACCTCTACCGCCTTCAGGCCGCCAACTGGTCCGACTCCCGAAAGATGATTCTGCTGAAATAGTTGTTCTGAGTAGTCAAACACCGTATAACTGATATATGCGACTGCTAACTACCCTCCTGACAATCCTGGCCGCGCTTCAATCGCCATTCGCTGCCGATCCTCCCGAGGTTGCCCTTGATACGGCTCAGCAACCCGAAATCACTTCAGGGCAGCCTGCTTCCGACACGCTCGCGCCCGCACCGTATCGTTTTGCGCTTCACATCGAACGGATCGAGATCAACGACGGTCACCTGAACGACACGCTCGATATCATGTTCGAATCCAATGGTCACACCCTCGCCGGATTCGACCTCAAACTCGGCGTCGCCAGCAACCTGATCGACATTCTCGACATACTCCCGGGTGAAATCTATGACTCCTGCCGATGGGAGTACTTCTTCTCCGGGCCATCCCGAAACCCCGCGCCCAGCCCCGACAACCCGCCCGTTCTCTGGCAGGCAGTCGCCCTGGCTGAGGCCGTCCCCGATAAACAACGCCCGGCGTGCTATGGCTTTGACCGCCCGGCCAGCCTGCTGCGTGTCATCGTTGCCGGCGCCTCTCGCGAGATATTCACGGATACCACCGTGCCCATTTTCTTCTTCTGGGAGGACTGCACCGACAACACCATCTCCGGCACCAGTGGCGACACCATTTTTGTCTCTGGCGCGGTCTACGATTACGTGGGCGATGAGCTCCCGGAGCCCAAAGGCCTCTTCCCCTCCCGACGCGGCGCGCCGCAGCAGTGTATCAGCCCCGCCCAGGCCGGACGAATCCTTCGCGACCTCGAACTGCACAACGGCGGTGTCACCTTCCGCTTCGTCTTCGACACGACGACAGCCACTTCGCAGTAAGGCAGAAGATTCTTGATGCAATCGTCGGACTCCCGGTATATCATCAACCGACGATTCCCGTTTGGAATGACTGACGATTACCATTAACCAGAGGCTGCCGACGATGCTCAGGAAGGCTGACTACCCCATCCTCGAGTTCGATGATGACCGCAACGCCCTTATCGAACCGGCTCCACGCGATGGACAGACATCTCTGGCCGAACGTTGTGTCTTGTGTTTCCTGCAGGATGTGATTGACCTGTTTCGCTCGCGCTACTCCATGGAGCAGGTATCGACAATCCAGTGTGTCATGGGCCCCCTGCCAGTCTACCAGTTCGAGTACAAGGGTACCCCCCTTGTTATCGCCCAACCAGGTCTCGGTGCACCGTTTGCCGCCGGGTTCCTCGAAGAAGTCATCTCACGCGGCTGTCACAAGTTCATCATCACCGGCACCTGTGGCGTTCTCCAAAACGAGATACTACCCGGCAATGTCATCGTCCCCACCGCGGCCGTTCGCGACGAGGGCACGTCCTACCACTACCTGCCACCGTCACGCGAAGTTACGGCCCAGGCCGAGGTCAACCAGGTTATCGAGTCAGTCCTTCTGGATGCAGGCATAGCCTTCCGCTCCGGCAAGGTCTGGACTACCGATGCTTTCTATCGCGAAACACGCGAAAGAGTGAAGGCCCGGCGCGAGGAAGGGTGCATCGCCGTCGACATGGAGGCTGCCGCCATGTATGCCGTGGCCGCCTTTCGCCGCGTCGAACTGGGCGGTGTCCTCATCGGTGCTGATGATGTCAGTGGTGATATCTGGGACGAACGGGCAGGGAGGACCCCGCTGGAATTTCGCACTTCCGTTGTCGAGGCATGCCTCGATGCCGTCATTCGGATCTGATCACCAGAATAGTCCTACTTCGCCGTCGATTTTCGGAACAAACGAACAATCCACAACAAGACTATCGCGCCAATGACGGCTGCGACCAGCTCGCCCACCAATCCCACCGCTCGTATGTCAAGCCAGCCGAAAATCAAGCCTCCGATTAAGGCGCCTATCACGCCAAGAGCCAAGTTCCCCCAGAGCCCAAACCCCTCACCACGCATCAACTTCGCGGCGATCCATCCCGCCAAGAGTCCAATCAACAGAAATAGCAACAGGTTCATCTACGTGCTCCCTTCATTGGTTAAAACTGACTACCGGTACGGGCCGCTTCGACATCGTGCCCCAACGCCGGTCGCGGCCCGCCCGATAGTCTCGGCTTCCCGAATCAGTGGCCGAAAGTCCAGCCAACAGTGAATTTCACATCCGGGGCGTCAATTAGCCCGAGCTTCGCCTCAATGAAGAACCGGTTGCCTCCTGACGTCCCGCGCTCAATACCGCCGAGCACCGTCGCGCCGACCTCAGTTTCAGTGTCAGTGTCGATTCCCTCCGTGTCGTGCTCGATCAACAGGAGTGCCAGTCCGCCACCTGCGTATGGCGTCCACACGTTCCACTCTTCTCGGAATCGGTAGTTGACCTCGAAATTGAGTGCGCCAACCGTCATGTCATCGCCAATCCCCAGCTCGACGTTCGGTTGAAAGCGCAGACGATTTGCGATTTGACCAAAATCCGCGTGTGCCCCGAAATGAACCTGGTCCGGGTCCATGGTCATGCCAATTCGCGGACCCCATCCCTGAAACCCTCCCGCGGGTCCCGGATCGGCCCCCACCTCCTGGCATATGAAAGTGCCTCCGCTCAGCAGAGCCACCGATATCACGACAATCAGCAGGTTCTTGATCTTCATAACGTAATTCTCCTTCATTCGTTACCAGGCGCCGGTAGTTCGACAGCCTCGGTCGTTTCGATTCGGAATTTTTGTCCCGGGTTCAACACGATCTGATCCCCCTTGGTAGCGACCGCCCAGGTACCACCGGCCCCGGCGCCTATCAGGGCGCCTATGGCGGCGCCTTCTCC
>CAZXRO010000228.1:0-4956 GCA_964642435.1 uncultured Ignavibacteriales bacterium | reverse complement strand
AGTACGTGTTTACCAACGGTGGTCAGGGATACTACAGCAGTGGGCCTGCTGCTCCGCCATACTTCCACGTGTTTGATGCTCAAACCGTCACAGCGAAAGACACAGTACTAAGCACTAACGAGTGCTATGACTTGTCTCCAATGCCAATCAAAGAAGTGGCGTACACCGCGGATGGCAAGTGGCTGGTGGCCATTCACGAAGGCTTCGGAGCGATTTTGGTCTATGATGTACAGACCAAAGAGCTTTCGCACTGTTTCGATCACGGCACCGGTGGTCCCTTTGGCTATGGGCTCATCACGCAAACGCTGCCGTGAGAAACTGGAGATTCTATAACCCCGTCAGTTTGCTGGGTGCCCCGATCCGGAGGATCGGGATCGGATATCATGCGGGTCAATTTCGTTAAGCGGAAGCGTTAGTCTTCTGTCTTCATGATACCAGTTATGATTGGACCAGCGCCATTCAAACTCAAATGGATGCCCTACAAGATCTCTCCCGATTCTGTGGATCGGGCCAACGCGGGTGGATGGGGTCACCGTACCTGCTCAGATCGCATCCCAGAACCAGGGGTGCGTACCGCCGCATACCCCTGTAACCTACTCTCCGCATTAGACAACAGGGGTCGCAACGGCCCCTGCCTACGGCACCCGGCCATCCTCTGTGCACTTCTCAATATCGCTTGTTTGATTGACAATTTCCGTCACTTCTCTATATTTCAACTACGTAACGTTGGACCATGAAAGAGACAATCTTCCTGCCCTCACCCGGGAAGACTCACCCTGAGAGCCACCACCGCCCGGCTTGTCAGATTTACGCGCTTGTAAGGAGACCCGCTTCCCAATGAAATCCCATGCTTGCTGGCTGATCGCCGCCCTCCTGTTGACCTCAGTAGTCATACTGACACCATCTGTCATGGCAACGCTCGCGACCGATACCGAGATGGAACAGGCTGCCGAAAACTGGCTCACATACTGTGTTGCCCGGCAGGGAGACTGGGCCGGCTCGATTCAGCCTGAGATTGTCGGCCATGAGGATCTTATGGTCAACGGCCAGCGCCTGGGCCGGGTCTTCTTTGTCGAACCCAACGGCTACGTGGTGGTACCGGTGTTCAAGGAGCTCCCACCGGTCAAGTTCTATTCCGATGAGGCCTGGCTTGATCTTGAGGCCTCCCAGGGCAACGCGGCCATGTATCGTGACCTCCTCAATGACCGGGCCGAGCGGTTTGTCGATTTCTATGGCAGCCTCGCCGCAACGCAAACAGCAGGTGAACCACAGCTATTCGGCGATGAGCATCTCCGGCAATGGGATGAGTTCGCCGTCAGTACGAAGGCCTTCGCCGACAATCTCCCGGCCCTGGTCTCTGCACCGACCGACACCGTTGGGCCACTGATGACCACAGAGTGGCATCAAGGTGAACCGTATAACAATATCTGCCCGATTGGCTACGGCGACCAACACTCTGTTGTGGGCTGTGTTGCTACCGGCTTCGCCCAGATCATGGCCTATCACCAATGGCCACCCGAAGGAGTTGGCAGTTGGGGATATGATTGGTATGGTGACAATTCCTGTAACGGCTCTACCAGCGGACACTTCGTCTTTGCTGGCTACAGTGATCCCTATGACTGGGAGAACATCGTGGATGATTGTGAGGATGGCTGTACGCCGGCGCAAGAGGCGGCGGTTGCCGAGCTTTGCTATGAGGTTGGCGTGCTCGTGAATATGGATTATGGAGTCTGTGAATCCGGGTCGATTCCGGACCTGGCCATCAGCAGAATCCCGCAGCACTTCAAGTACAAGCCGACCATGCAACGACGGAATCGCGTGACGGCCTCATATATGTTCAACGACGTCGTCAAGGTGGAGTTGGACAACAATCGCCCCTTGCTCTATGTTATCTACAGCCACGCCATCGTCTGCGATGGGTACCGTGACGGTACCTTCCAGGAATACCACATGAACTACGGGTGGGCCGACAATCACAATGCCTGGTATGTTGTCGATGGACTGCACTGCCCTTGGGCGGGTTGTTCTCCCAGCTACGAATACGCCATCGTCGGCATGGAGCCCGACAAGAAGGCGGTCATCACAGCCGAAAACACTGTCGGCTGGGCGCCGCTCGATGTGCAGTTCTACGGGTATTCGGATCTCTGGGTGGACTTCTGGACTTGGGAGTTCGGCGATAACACTTCCTCCGACGAACAAAACCCCCTGCACACCTACGAAATCCCCGGCGTCTACGATGTCACGATGACGGTCCAATCCGGGTTCGACTTCTACGAACGGACTGAGGAGAGCTTGGTCGTCTGCATTGCCGACACGCTGTGGGGTGAGGAAGTTATCGCTCCGCCCGGCGGACCGCTGGAGCTTGTGATCTGCGCTAACAACAACGTTCCGCTCGATGAAATCCGCGTGCCCATCACCTTCTCCGGAGACTTCAACCTTCCCGGCCCCGATTCAATCTCAGTTGCCGGCTGCCGCACTGAGGGAATAGCCACAGCACAGTATCTGCACTATGACAACTGGTCAAAGCGCTACACGTGTCAAATACTCGCGGATGAAGCTGATGGTATCGAACCGGGCAATGGCCCCGTGCTCAAGGTCTATTTCACCGTGCCGCCCTCGGCTGGAGAAGGCGATGAAATGACTTTCCAGTTCGATGGTTACACCACCCCCGGCAATACAGAGTACACTCCGCTGTTCGAGGGCTCGCTGGCGTCTTACGATGCTGCCTGTAACGGTTGCGTAGCCACCGTCAGTTCGGCGCTGGATGTCGATGAACCGTCGGTCAACCCGATTCCAACCGACTACGCCCTCGCGCAAAACTACCCCAACCCGTTCAATCCGACCACCAGAATCAACTTCGCCCTGCCTCGCGCCGGCCACGTGAAGCTGACCGTGTTCAACATTCTCGGCGCTCAAGTGATCACGCTGGTCGACCGGCAGATGACTCTTGGCGAGCATTTTGTCGAATGGGATGGGGCGGACGAGCTGGGCCGGAACGTATCATCGGGGACGTATCTGTACCAACTTGAAGTCGATGGCGCCAGGAAAGACACGCGCAAAATGATGCTGCTGAAGTAGCTCGGCAATCGGCTGCGCAGACAAAGTGGCCTTTCGGCAGTAACTGGCCCAGCAGAAAGACGAAACGGGCGACCGAAATGGTCGCCCGTTTTGTATTAGAAGAAATCTAAAGGTCGTCTTAGCGACGAAGGCGCCGACGAGCCGCAACACCGGCAAGACCCAGGCCGAACAGGATCATCGTAGTCGGTTCAGGAACCGGGTTAACGGAGCTGATACCGACGATCATGTCGTTGTGATCCCAGTTGGCGGCAGTGTGGTCGTCATCAATGAACAGCAAGTAATCATAGTCACCGCTGCCGGACCAGTTAGCCCCAAACCAGTAGTTGGCGGCGCCGAAGCTGGACACATCGTACAGGGCGAACCACTGGTGCTCATTGGCGGCCGAACCCTTGGTCAGGTTGGTCTCGCTGAAAAGGTAAGAATCGTTGCCATCGTAGACATAGTTGTTGTTCAGGTCGTTCAGCAGATACAGGCCGATATCCTGACCAGCTGCGATGTTTGTGGTCGTCGAGGAGATCGGCGAGGCCGGTCCATCGAAAACCATAGTCTGAGTCATGCCCATGCCCAGATCGGTGTAGTAGCCGAGGCGGTTGAGGGCAGCATGAGGGGTCTGCTCGGACAAGAGCGTCCAGGTCTGCTGGCCCGTGCCGAAGCTGAAAAGAAGATCATCGGTGTTGCTGGTCATGGCGGCAACTTCGGAACCGTTCACCTTGAAGGTCGGGAACGCAAAACCGGAAACGGCCATCAGGGCCACCAGAGCGATCGTCAGAAGAGTTGTCTTCATTTTGTCAAAGCCTCCAAAAAACCACTGAAGAATAGTTAATAGTCAATCTCATTCCTCTACACTACTGCAAGTTCCGTGCCGTCGTGTGGATAAGTAACCGCCAGCAATTGTTAGGTTGTTGGTAATCAGTAGCTTCGGCACGAAGAATGGGTCGCACCCGGACTCAGCGACGCAGGCCATGAATCGCACAATGTCCATATCAGAAACAACCAGCGGCTGGGTGCAGCAGCTATGTTATTATACAACAATCATTTGAGCGTAGTCACGTCAGGCAGGCCCGTAGATGGAAAGTGTAAGGAATTCCGGACACTTCAGATAGCAGGTGAATCGTGTTGCTCCCTTTACATACGATAGACTACCGATGAGTACAGAAGAAGCGGCCACCTCATACCGAGGTGGCCGCTCTCACGAGGATTTAGCTCGATCTATGATTCACTGCATCAGCAGCCCGCCGGAGCAGTTCCGCCGCTGAACAGATAGGCCACAAGGTAGGTCATATCGCTGATGTTGATTGTTCCATCGGCGTTAACATCACCTTCCTCGAGGCACGGCGGCGCAGAACCACCACTGAACAGATACGCCACAAGGTAGGTCATATCTGAGATATTGATCACATCGCCCGGATCATAGTCGACGTTGCCTCGAATCGGCGGCAGGCAGCATCCGCCGGTGTCGCAGGCATCGCCGATTCCATCGCCATCGCTGTCAGCCTGTGAGGGATTGTACACGGTCGGGCAGTTGTCACACACGTCACCAACACCATCACCATCGCTATCTCCCTGTCCGGGATTGGGTGTGGCGGGACAATTGTCACAGAGGTCACCAACACCATCGGAATCGCCATCAGTCTGCGACGGATTGTTGACAGATGGGCAGTTGTCGCACAGATCACCCACTCCGTCACCGTCGCCATCAGTCTGGGCCGGGTTATTGACGGTCGGGCAGTTATCGCAGACATCACCTATGCCGTCAGAGTCCGTGTCTGTCTGCGGCGTATTGGGCACGCCGGGGCAATTGTCACAGAGATCGCCAACCCCATCCCCATCGCCATCAGTCTGAGCCGGGTTGTTGACTGTCGGGCAGTTGTCGCAGAC
>CAZXRO010000227.1:0-4961 GCA_964642435.1 uncultured Ignavibacteriales bacterium | reverse complement strand
ATGGTTTCTCCACCTACGACCCCGAGGAACTGGGCGCCATTTCAGGAAGTGTGACCGTGATGCTACCCGGCCACGAAAGAGACGCCACCGTGCTGACTTTCTCTCGTATTTCCGATAACTCCGATTTCGAGCTTCCGGTCGAGGGTACCACGTTCACGATCACCGTCCCGCCCGGCAAGTACCTTCTGCACGGTTTCGCTGACAGTGACAATGATGGCCAGCGAGACCTGGGTAGTATCCAGCCGGAACGCTATGCTGAACCCATCGACTGGTACGCTGACACCATCGCTGTCAGGGCTCGGTTCGAGACGGCCGGCATAGATTTCGTCATCGATTAGATTCACCGTCCGCACGTCCCACAACTCATAACTCGCTTCGATTATCCTGTCGGCCCAATAGGCGGCGGCAAGGGATTACTGCCTCGGCCTCACCGACTGCCCACTCAGCGGACAAAGAGAAAGCGGCCGGGCTTGACTCCCGACCGCTTCGATATCTGGTTTTCTGATGAATCAGACTACTGACCAACTACCCCTGCATATTGCCCCAGATCTTAAGGGATACCCGGCGGTTCTTGGTAGCTGATCCACGCTCATCCGGCATGGCAACGGGGCGCTCTTCTCCGTGTGATATAATGAACATACGATAGAGCGAGGTCCCAAAGCGGTCGGCGAGATAGCGCTTGGCAGCTGCAGCCCGCTTCTCACCCAGCATGAGGTTGTACTTGGCGTTGCCGGTACGGTCAGTATGTCCGGCAATCTCGATCAGGGAGCCGGGGTTCTGCTCCAGTACCTCACCGGCCTCGTTGAGCACCATTGCCGCAGCGTCGGTGACATCCCAGGAATCGAACTCGAAGTTGATCTCACCTGACCAGATAACCTGATAGTTCTCAAAGCCTTTGGCCTCGTTAACAGCCATATCGACACGACTGGAAAGCTTGTCAGCCAGGTCACGCAGCTTTGCAATCTCTTGCTCAGTGTCGGATTGGACATTATTGATCTTCGTGTTCATTCGTGACTCAGACGCCTGAATCTGCTCGTCAACATAGCTCTGTTTGACCCCGCAACCGACCAGCGCTACCACCAGCACTGCGATCAGAACGAGTTGAATTCCCTTCATACCAAACACCCTTTCCTTAGATCTATTAGCACTCAAAACGATTGAACATTACTATCACCGCGCAAGTTAGCCGCAGGGAGCGCCCAACGCAAGCAAATAATCCCGTCTGTCGGAGTTATCATATTGTCCCATCACTGCTTAACAGCACCGGCTGTGATCCCCGATACAACCTGACGTTGCAGGAATGCGAACAAGACCAACACCGGCAGCACGGCAATCGAGGAACCCGCCATCAGGTGCTGCCAGTCGATTGCCTGATGTCCTTGTAGTAGCGCCAGCCCCACCGGAAGCGTTCGGAGCTCGTCGCTCGATGTCAGAATGAAAGGAAACAGGAAAGCATTCCAGTTAGTGAAGAAAACCTGTATCGCAAGCACGGCCAAAGCAGGCTTGCACAGGGGCATCACCACTTGAAACAGAATCCGGAACTCTCCCGCACCGTCAATCCGCGCCGCTTCCTCCATTGATGGTGGAATTGACTCAATGTACTGCTTCACCAGGAATATGCCGATCGGATTGACCAGCCAGGGGAGGATAAGAGCAAAGTACGTATCGTAGAGACCAGTATTGACCATGAGCACGTACATGGGGATAATGACAATATGCACTGGTATCATCAGCACTACGATCACAGAAACAAACAACAGGCGGTTGCTCAGACTGCGATAGCGGGCCAGTGTATAGGCGACCATGAAGCAGAACAGGATGTTGCCACCGACAACGACCACGGCCACCAGCGTCGAATTGAACAGGTATCGGCCCATGCCAGAGGACTCAAACAGATCAGTATAGTTCGCCAGCGTCAGGGCCATCGACGCCAGGCGGTCGAATCCGATTCCACCCGGTCCGAGCAGCGATATCCGAAACATCCACAGCAACGGAAAGATCATAATCGCCAGTATGGCAACCAGGGCCAGATAACGACCGGCCATCGAAAGCGGGTGGGATCGTCTTACCACAACGGCCTCCGGCGACGCAGCAGGAAGAATTGCACGACAGAAAAAACAGCAATAATGACCAGAAGGACATAGGCTGCCGCGGATGCGTACCCGAAGGCAAATTCTGTCGTCAGGCCGCGTTCGTAGACGAAGTAAACGGCCGTCATGGTGTCAAACTTGCCCTTGGTCATCACGAAGATCTCTATGAATACTTGAAATGATTTGATGGAGTTGATTACCAGGACGAACAGCAGGGTCGGTTTGAGCAACGGCAGCGTGATACTAAAGAACTGTCGCATCCGACCCGCTCCGCTGATCTCGGCAGCTTCATACAGCTCATCAGGGATTGCCTTCAGGCCGGAGAGGAAGACCAGCATGTAATAGCCAACCGACATCCACACATCCATGGCCATTATGGCATACAGCGCGGTGCCACGGTCCTGGAGGAATCCATACTCGGGAGCGGAAAGACCCACCATTTCGGCCAGCATAGCTATGTATCCGCCTCGCTGATAGAGACTGGTGAATATAAGTGCGATGACTACCAGCGAGGTTATCGATGGGACAAAAAACCCCGACCTGAAGAACCCGCGCCCCGGGAACTTGCGGTTCAATAGAAGCGCCATCCCGAGTGAGATAACAGTTGTGAACGGGATGGTACCGATCACAAAGATGAACGTGTTCTCAAGCGCACTCAGGAAGTCGGAGTCAGACAACAAGAGTCGGTAATTCTCGAGGCCTATCCATTGCCATCCCGAACCGAGGAGTTGGTAGTCCGTGAAGCCGACAATGAACGA
Organism: uncultured Ignavibacteriales bacterium; assembly: GCA_964642435.1. Taxonomy (GTDB): domain Bacteria; phylum Zixibacteria; class MSB-5A5; order GN15; family FEB-12; genus WJKG01. The sequence continues at coordinate 2,113 of CAZXRO010000227.1, read as the reverse complement.
GTATACGACCGGAAAGAGCCAAAACGCCCCCAGGGTTACTATCCAGGGCAGGGCCAGCAACCAGGCCGTTGAACGAGAGAGCCTCATTCAGCCTTCATCTGCCTGACCTTGATCGCCGCTTTGCGTAGTGCCTCCGCCGGCAATCCTGTTTCGAACAGCGCCTCTTCGACTGCGTCTTCAATAATAGCCTCGATCTTGACCCAGTCAGGATCGACCGGCGGATGCTTGGCCAGATTCATCTGCTTGATGAACGTCTGCAGATGCTCATCTGATGTGAAGTACTCATCCTTCTGGGCCGTCCGGCTTGACGGATTGGCAGCTTGTGCGGCCATGCAGAAGCGCACCTGATTCTCCGGTAACGTGATGAAGTCGATGAGCTTCATCGCCGCGTCCTTGTGCTCGCTCGCAGCATTGACAGCGAGAAACTCTCCGCCCATGAACGAGAACCCTGGGAATTTCGGGCCGGGAATCAGCATCGATTCGAAATTGATATCACGGTTCTCCTTCCGGATTCGCTTGAGCAGCCAGTCTCCGGATATGATATATCCGATCTTCCCGTCAAGGAAGGCGTCTTCGATTCCGCGCTGATTGGCCACATACCCGGTATTATCATGCAGCAATTTGTACTTCCGCAGCCCCTCGATAGCAGGCATGGCAGCCAGAAGCACATACTGGCCATCGTCACTAAAGACCTGGCCGCCGAACGACCAGAAGAACGGCATATATTTCTTATAGAGACGATGCTTCTCCGGAGCATTGGAGCCCCATCCATAGATGTCGTCGCCCAGACTATTGATCCGCTGTGCTGACTTGTAGAAATCCGCCCATTGAACCGGAATGAAGTCATCCTCGAAATCGGCCTTGCGCAGAAGATCACGGTTGGCAAACAGCACCCTCGTCCCCAGAATCCAGGGTTTGGCATACACGCTGCCTTCATACGTGGCCATACTCCACCCCTGGTAATCAGCGCTGTCATCTGCGATATAACCTGACAGGTCCGCCAGTTGCCCGTTGTCGGCGAATTGCGCGATCCAGTCTGACCCGAGTTCCAGCACATCGGGACCTCGGCCTGCAGCCAATGCGATCACGATTTTCTCGTGACCATTGGCCCATGTCAGGTCGCGCAACTCGACCTCGATATCGGGATTAGCAGCTTCGAATTCAGTAACCATGGATTGGATTACGGGTTTAATGTCCGAGTCGGTCCAGAACTGCCACCATTCGATGGTGACACCCATAGCGCTCGTAGCTACCAGCAGCAGGCAAGCTATCAGAAGAGTAGTGATTCGTATCATTGTCTACAGCACTTCCTCAGGTATGTCAGGTTATCGCGGTCATGGTTTCATATGCCCGATAACAAAGCCCTCGCCACCGGACAAATCAAGAAAAACAACTTTTTGTTGATTGGCAAGCCGTCGGCGTCCCATGTTGCCCGCATGTTTTTCTGTTTGGGACTTATCATTGCCAACTCCACTGCTTGGTTCGATATGGATCGCCTGCCGACATTGATTGCTTCAATTGTGGCTATTGCTATTGTCGCCTGGACGATCAATCGCCACAAGCGCGGCCGCGCGTTCCATATGCGTGAAATCGCCGGCCTCAGTGCCTTGGATAACGCCGTCGGACGCGCCACCGAAATGGCCCGACCCGTACTGTATACACCGGGATGGGGGGGAGATATCCAGCGTCCGACCACCATTGCCTCCATGAACGTTCTCAGCCACGTGGCAGCGCGAACAGCTCAGTACAACTGCGACCTGATTTATCCAACCCATGACCCGGTCATTATGGCCGTCGCCCAGGAAGTCGTTCGCGAGGCGTATGCCGACACGGGCTATCTGGATCGATTCAAGCACGATAACATTACCTACGTCACATCATCCCAGTTTGGCTATGCCGCCGCGGTCGATGGCATGATATCACGTGCCAGACCCGCCTCGATATTCCTGCTGGGCACTTTCGAGGCCGAGTCGTTGATTCTCGCCGAGACCGGCAACTCGATCGGCGCCATCCAGATCGCCGGCACCGATTCCACCATTCAATTGGCGTTTTTCATCGTGGCCTGTGACTACACCCTGATCGGCGAGGAGCTCTTTGCTGCATCGGGATACCT
>CAZXRO010000226.1:1364-4964 GCA_964642435.1 uncultured Ignavibacteriales bacterium | reverse complement strand
AATAACCTGTGGCTTTTGACCGTAGGCTTCCTGAATCGTCCGTCCAGCCAACAGGTTGAATGTCTGTTCCGTGGCGCCGATTTCGACATCGGCCCGGATTGCCACCGAGTCATATCCCTGCATGAGAGGGTAGAACAGCTCGTGCATGGAAATGGGCGTGTTGTTGCGCATGCGCTTGGAGAAGTCATCGCGTTCCAGAAGCCGGGCAATCGTAAACTGGGCGGCCAGCTCGATAGTCTCTTTGAATTCCATCTTCTTGAACCAATCGCCGTTGAACCGGACCTCGGTCTTGTCCTTATCCAGAACTTTGAAGAACTGCTGCTGGTAGGTCTCGGCATTCGTGATGATATCATCATAGCTGAGTGTGGGGCGGGTTGCCGAGCGGCCTGAGGGGTCGCCAACCAAAGCAGTGTAGTCCCCAACAATGAGAACCACCGTGTGTCCCAGGTCCTGAAACTGCCTTAGTTTGCGGATGCCGACAGTATGGCCCAGGTGGATGTCGGGCGAGGTCGGGTCGAAGCCCTGTTTAACTCGCAGTGGCCGGTTGTTCTCTATTGAGTCATGCAGCTTCCAGAGGAATTCGTCCTCAGGAAGCATATCTACTGTTCCGCGCTTGAGCAGCTCCCATTGCTGCCGCGCTTCCGCCTGAGTTTCTTTGCTGAACTGTTCGCGTAGTTTCGTTTCCAAGCTGTTGTCTCCCAATCCAGAACCTATCCTCGCTATCGGCATATAAAGCATTGTAATTGACCGTGTGCTTCCAAGCTTAGGCACTGATTGTGCCTTGAGCAAGTACATAATGCGACCGATACCCTTGAACGACGGTGATAGTTGACCGGTTTTAATATTGACTGCCACATGGCCAGGAAGGCTTATTGTCTGCTATGAATTCTCGTAGTTTCACGCCGAAAAGAGGCTCTCGAAGGTTACGCAACTCACTGATCGCATTGGCGATCCTTGTTGTGGTATTCGTGGCGATTATCGGCTATCGCACCTATCAGGTGTACCAGTCAGAGTTGCCATCGTTTGAGCAACTGCACAATATAGAGCCATCGCTCAAGACAAAGATCTACGACCGCAACGGGATATTGCTCAAAGAGTTCTATACGGAAAATCGCGTCCTGACCCCCTACAAGGACCTCCCACCTCATCTGGTTGAGATGTTGATCGCGACCGAGGACCGGGAGTTCTACGATCACTGGGGTATCAATGCTCGGCGCGTGGCGATTGTGGCTGCGACCAATCTGCTCAAGTGGCGGATCGAGGCGGGCGCCTCGACAATCACCCAGCAACTCTCGCGGATGCTGTTTCTGAACCGGCAAGTCACGATGGAGCGGAAGATCAAGGAAGCCCTGACAGCGATCAAGCTGGAGCGGACATATTCCAAGCAGGAAATCCTTGAGATGTACTTCAATCAGTACTACTTCAGCCGCGGTGCGTACGGGATAGCGGCCGCTTCCAATATCTTCTTTTCGAAGAAGCCATCCGAGCTGGACCTCAACGAGTGCGCTATCATCATTGGTGTGCTTCCGGGACCGAATATCAACTCCCCGCTAAACAACCCTGACAAGTCGATTCAGGCCCGCAACAGGGTCCTGTACTCCTTTCTGGAGTACGGAGGCATCACGCGGCAGGAATATGACTCTCTGAAAGCCATGCCGCTGGCGCTGAATACCCCTGAGGAGAAGGTCGGTCAGGCTCCGTATTTTACGGAGACTGTGCGCCAGTACATTTTGGACAAGTATGGTGAGGATGTCCTCTACAGTGGTGGTCTCACCGTTCACACATCGCTTGACCTCGGCCTGCAGCAGGCCGCAGAGGCGGCTGTGGCCAAGAAGGTGGACTCGCTCAGGGCGAGGATCGAGCGGGTGTTCCCGCCCGATGACAAGAACTACACCGAGATTCTGCCGGATACGGTCGACGAGAATGGCGATTCGATTCGCGTGTACAAGAAGGTTCAGGGCGCGATGGCGGCGATCGACAATGAGAACGGCGATGTGATCGCGATGGTGGGCGGACGGTCGTTCGAAGAGTCCAAGTTCAACCGGGCGGTGCAGGCGCTGTTGCAGCCGGGTTCTTGCTTCAAGCCATTTGTGTATACTGCCTGTATCGACAACGGGTTCAGGACGACGGACATTATCGATGACAATCCCATTGTCCTGGATATTCCCGGTGCCAAGCAATGGCGGCCACACAATTTCGATGACAAGTTCAAGGGTCCAATCACACTACGCGATGGCTTGCGATTATCGCGCAATCTGGTGGCTATTCGCTTGCTGTTGAAGATTCAGCCGGAGCAGGCAATTTTCTATGCGCACAGAATGGGAATTACGACGCCGCTCGATCCGGTGCCGTCACTGGCAATCGGAGTGGGAGTTGTACGGTTGATCGAGATGGTTTCTGCATTCAGTACGTTCCCGAATCAGGGGATTCATATTCCGTATCGGATGGTGCACAAGATCACCGATCGGTATGGGCGAGTTCTGGAGGACAACAGCGCCGTCCAGAAGGAAGAGGTCCTCTCGGCGCAGACAGCATATATCATGGCGGATATGATGCAGTCCGTCGTCAAGTCCGGAACGGGTATTCGGTCCCAATGGATGGGCTTCACCCGGCCGGCGGGAGGCAAGACCGGTACCACGGACAATTTCTGTGACAACTGGTTCACCGGTTACACGCCGCAGATCACGGCAGGATGCTGGATCGGGTTCGACGAGAAACTATCACTCGGCCGCAACCAGGACGGCGCCAAGAACGGCGTGCCGGTGTGGACGGAGTTCATGATCGCGGCCCATGATTCGCTGCCGATTGCCGATTTTGAAGAGCCCGACGGTATTGTGCATCTGGATGTTTGCCTCGAATCCGGGGAATTGGCCACCGATCGGTGTGTGAATGTTCGCGAGGAAATCTTCACGGTAGACAATCAACCCGCGCAGAAGTGTCGCCTGCATCCCTCAACTGGGCTGTATATCTCAAACTCCGCCCGTAGCGATGATTACCTCCCCGAGGACACAACCGAGGAACCGACGCGGTTCTAAGTAAAATGGCATTTGGCCGCGGTCTCGTTCCGGACGTGCTTAGTGCTTGACAAGCTTGGCGGTTCCGGTGTAAAATGGTGACTGCAAATCGACTTATCAATGCCGGAGTGGTGAAACTGGTAGACGCAGGGGACTCAAAATCCCCCGAGGGCAACCTTGTGTCGGTTCGAGTCCGACCTCCGGCATTTCTTAACGGCCCGTTTGAGCGGCCATCTCCTCCTTTCTCACGCTGAGGTTGTTCATTGCACCTCGGTCAACTAATTCGACAACCAATGCCCCGCGCGCGGGAACTTCGGTAAGCAACCGACTGTTTGTGGACAAAGCGGATGAATGAACGACACTATGATACTATGAGCGTCAACAATATCAAGCATTGGTTGTATAAGACAGTGGTCATCGGCCTGATGCTTACAGCACTGGACACCATGGTTCTGGCGGGTGACTACAAGAGCGCCGATATGGCGGCGCAAGGAAAGGCCAAGGCAGTATCGACCGAGAGCAAACAGACGGACCCCACGCCTGACTACCTGCATATCCCCCTGGAGACTATTACCGGCGATACTGT
>CAZXRO010000226.1:0-1354 GCA_964642435.1 uncultured Ignavibacteriales bacterium | reverse complement strand
GATTTCCGTGGCCAGGTGATGCTGTTGGTCAATACGGCCAGCGAATGTGGTTATACGCGCCAATACAGTGGACTCCAAGAGCTTCACGCGCGCTATAACGATAGTGGTCTGGTGGTGATTGGCTTCCCGGCCAACAATTTTGGTAAGCAGGAGCCGGGGACCAACGAGCAGATTGCTCAATTCTGTTCGCAGAATTTTGGAGTATCCTTCCCTATGATGGCCAAGGTCAGTGTCAAAGGGGAGGATAAGCATCCCCTGTTTACTTACTTGACTGAGGACTCCCCAGTCGCTGGTGAGATATCCTGGAATTTCACGAAGTTCCTGATCGACCGTGATGGCACACCTGTCGCGCGGTTCTCTTCTTCTGCGGAACCACTGGGGGACCAGGTTATTGAGGCGATCGAACGGTTCCTGGAGGCACCCGCCGGCTGACAATTCGACTATCTCTCTACAGCATATACACTCCTCGCGAAGGCTGTGCTCACTGATCGAGCACAGCCTTCGTATTATATGACAGCAGCTTACGTCGCCCAAGGAGTAGCCTCAGTAGTCGATGAACCACAGCCTATCCGGCAAATCCGGGATCATTGTGGTCTAACGGGGTCTGGTATTTGATTGACAGGTCATGATAATCTGTTATCTTATATGCTGTTAACGGTAATCCATCAACGGACGATTAGAGGACCCCACACATTCCGCCGATCGTCTACACAAACAACTATATCATACTACCCACACCGGGAGGACTCATGAGGAAGCTGGCATTACTGCTGCTCTTTGCCGTGTTACCATGCTTTGCATTCGCGGCCTCCGACGACGATGGGTACATCGGCCCCAATAAGCTTCGCGGTAACTCGGATGTTACCGTGTATCGCGAGGGAGCACAGGGTGTACCTTCGTTTGTCAAGGGAACTCTCTCTACTCCGGCCAAGAGCGGCGATGAGGTCGCGACGGCCCTTGATTACTTTGAAACTCACAAAGGGGCATACCGGATGGTCGCGCCAGCTGACGAGTTACGTGTTCAGCGCATGGACGTCGATGATCTGGGAATGCGCCACTTGCGCTTCGAGCAAGTCTACAAGGGATTACGTGTAGTCGGCTCTGATTTGATCGCCCACTTCGCTGAAGATGGTCGGATGACGGTCGTGAATGGAACGTATGAACCATACATTGACCTTGAGGTCTCCCCCACTCTTCCGAGCGACCAGGCAATCTCAATTGCCGATCGTGATCTCCAGGATTTCTTTGGCAAAGCCACTCCCGCTGATTCCCCGGAACTTGTGGTCTTTCCGTGGGAGGGCAATCATTATCTTGCCTGGCGTATGTTCATGCTCTCAGACAGTCCGCCGGGACG
>CAZXRO010000225.1:0-4975 GCA_964642435.1 uncultured Ignavibacteriales bacterium | reverse complement strand
GCGAGCGAGATACACGCGGTATCCCTCGAAATCTCGTTCTCCTGAGAAAACGTCGCGGATTGTCTCCGAGCGGGCACCGTTGAATCGAACGTGCAGTTTGTTCACCGATGGTGTCACCCAGGTGGTGGGGGCAGGCGGGGGAGAGGCTCCCCTGAAATCAGGTACGCCGTCGCCGCCAATCCAGCAGGTATCGGCCTGGGTCGGCAGGTACTGGTATACCCAGATATCATCACCGCTGTCCGGATCGAACATCAGCGTGGAGTCCACAACCGCGGAGTCGACCACGCAGACGAATATGTCGCCGGAATCGAGATCGTTGTCGGTATCAACCCCGGGATTGTCGTAGATCCAGGAGGCCCATCGCGAGTTCAGCCCGAGGTCGGAGAAGTCGAGATTAGCGTAGTAGGCGTCAGGATTGTAGCTGCCCTCGGCGAGGTTATCGCCATTGTTGGGCACGGTGTGCAGGTTTTCACCGGCCAGGTAGGCGAACGAGATTGGCAACGTCTCGCCCGGCCGGATGTCGAAAGGCCCGAACGAGAGTAAGTAGCGCGTATCCAGCCCGTTGGTCAGGCTGTCCTTGGTTCGTTCGTTGGGTGGCAGCCACAGCTCATGGTTGGTGGGGATGGATGCTGTGTATGCCTGATCATAGTCAAACTCGCGGTTGCGCAGCACATAGTATTTGTTGGCATCACCTTCCGGTGTGCCTGTGCCGCCGGTATTGAAGTCGCGGAATGGTTCTTGCCATTTGCCGCGGTAGGGGTGCTCGCGGGGGCCGAAGTCCTTGAGAGGATCGGGATTGGCCACCCACCAGTTGAACGACACATCCAGTTTCGGCTGTGGCGTTCGGACGATGCGGGTGGCCGTCGTGTGGGGAGCCGGGTTTTCCGTATCCAGGTCGCCATCGTTGTCAGCCGACCAGGCGAGGAAGACCGTGTCGAGGTATTCGCACTGCCCGCAGCTGGCCGGGTAGGTTTCCAGGAATCCGGCCAGGTCATCCTGTGCGCCCGCGAGCTCATTGGCTTCGAAGGAAGCATCGGCATCGATGAATATCCCCATATAGACATCGTTCAGCGTTTGCTTGCCGATGTTCGTTACCTGGTAGTCGAACAGCACAATGTCCTCGGCGTATTCGTAAGACCAGGCATAGGAGGCCTCGGTGACCGCGATATTGAGCGGCATGTACCTTCGACCGGAGTAGTCCGGTTCCATTCCCTCGGTGAGTGTATCGGAGTAGCGGACGATGTAGTCCTCCTCGCTGATGGCGCCTTCATAATCGGGGGAATTGGGGTCGATGATGGAGCGGTAGACGGGTAGTCCGAAGGGGCGCTCATCGGGGTGGAATTCGCGGGTGTTCACCTCGTAGGCCCAGCCGTCGGCGCCATGGGACACGAGGGTATCGTTGCCGACCACGGCCCCAATCCAGAAGGCGCCGGCATACAGGTAGCCCACATTGGAGCCCTTGGGGTATTCGCACGATGGTACCTCCTCGCCGGTGAAGTAATCGACATTTCCGGATCGGCTGTACTCGGAGCCGAAGGTACCGTTGTTAGTGATGCCGAGGACCATCCGTCCGACCCGGTGTCCCATCAGGGCGTAGGCGGGTACCGCACTGCGCTTTGGCCGGACCTCGTCCTGGTGGTCCTTGGGCCGGGGGCCGGCGGCGCCCGAGACGGGGCTTGTGGTCAAGGCCATGATTACGAGACTAAGAACGGCAACACAGAAGTAGCGAATGTGCATACGCCTCCCGAACAGCTAAATGGACCCTGCGGTCTGTGATAACATCGCCCAATGTCAAGACGATCAGGCCGTCATCAACGTGCACTGGCAAAATGCGCCTGGGTTCAATTTGTCCTGAGTAAGGCGCCGGCGCAACTACTTTGGTGGATTTGCCTGCGTGTGTGGTCAAAGAAACAGCCGCCGGCTGCAGGCGCCGGCGGCTACAAACAGGGATAGATCTATCTGTTGTGGCTTAGTCGTTTACAAACCACTCATTGGCGAGTTTCAGGGTCGTTTCGACGATATCGCGATCAATATCGGCCAGGGCGCCGCGCGCGATCAGGCCCTCGATGGCGCGATGCAGCAGGACCTGCTTTTCGCGAACCGGGATCAGGGCCGGGTAGTACTCGTTGGTGAAGAAGATCCGGTAACGCTCGCGCAGGACAGGATCGTCCAGCATCCGTCCAATTTCCGTCTCGAGGTCCTTGCCCTTGAGCCCCAGCAGCTTCGACTTCGGTGAACCGAAGCTCTCGACCGTCTGATGGAGGCCGTCGGTGCATTCGAAGGTCATCTTCCACAGTTCTGTCAGTCCCAGAGAATTGATAGAGAGCACCGTGACGGTAAGGGTGTTGTCGGCCGTGTTGGTGGTGACCCCTTCCATCTCCGGCAGGAACATGTTGTCGGTGATGCCGCCAAAGCAGGCGATACCGCCGGCGAAAGGCTCCTCGAGGATATCAGAGATCGTGAAGTAGGGTTTGTGTTCGAAGCGCGCATCCTGGATGGCCATGAACTCTTCCTCGGTGAAGTGGAAGCGTTCTTTCCATTTCTCCTCGGGGCTGAGGTCCTTGCGGGTGAGGGTTGACTGGCTGGTCATCATGCCGATAGCTTGTCCTCCGCGCCAGACGAGCGGCAGCACGCCCACCGCCCACTCGGCCGAGCCGCCGATTTCACCGATAATGGAGTTCAGTTTGCGACCGTTGGGAAACTCCACGAGGTCGTTGCCCAGCACCAGTGAGGGGAACAAATCGCCATCCTTGTCCCAGGGCGTGGCCACGCCGCCATTGTTGAGCTTGTCCATGGCGTACAGGTGGCGGTTGCGCATGAGGAAGAAAGCACTGAGGTCTTCCAGCCGGGTTGTGTTGGCGTATGACTTTGCGATAATCTCCGCCTGCTCCAACAGGGGTACGGAACGAGGGTTGAACAGTTCAAAGTGGGCCCCGGACATCCAGCGCTGGATGTAGACATCGGGGAGGTGGCGCTTGACGTTGGATTCGGTCAGGAACAGCGAGGTCAGGGAGGAATGTTCTCCGGTGACGGATTTGGTGGTTCCTTCGATAACATCGTTGCCCATCGACAGCAGGCTGACATTCTCCGCCATGGGCAGTCCGTATATGTGCCGGTGTTGCTCTTTGCCGAACAGGGCACCGACTGCGATCGTGGGGTTACCGCCGAGTTCCTTGCCGGGCTTGACGCGCACGCCCTCGGTGATGGTGGATTCGATCAGCACTTCCTCGCCCACCGGCAGGGTAACGGTTGTTGTCTGGAGGACCTCGGCCATAGCCAGGGCGGCGGTGCGGTCGTTGTCGCGCTTGAGGCGATTCATGGTTTCCTTGGTGCGCTCGTCCTCGGAGAGATTGGCCGCGCTGCCGCGCCCATGCAGGCTGACCGCAATTGCCGCCAAGCCGGCCGCGAGTACGACTGACTCACGGAGTTTGCGATTGCGAAGCGCGCCCAGATTGGAGCGGGTGTTCAGGCTGTCCGAGAGGCAGATCGCCTCGGCTGATTTCAAACTGACATGGTACCGTTCCAGGATTGCATCGTGGCGGTGATTAAATTCCCAGATTCGGCTCTCGCTGAACGGGTAGCTGTCGTGTTTTCCGCAATACCGTGGTCGTACCTCGGTGACGTTGAAGCGCAGAGACTTATCCATACTGGCCCTCGTGCGTGTGTTGTTTTGCGCCAATATTGTGTGAAAGTACTGGTCTGTCAAGGCGCGATAGAGGGGCTGGTGATCAATCTGGTCGATGAGTGGCGGTCGGGCGCGGGTATTGGGAGATCGGAGACTGGCAATAAGCGGTTGATCTGCGTTGTTGGCTCAGGTCAGGGTGGAGGTGATTGGTTCACTTTGGTGGTGGGTTGCTTATGTCTTGACAATGGGGGCAATGTGATATGTATAATAGGCCATGCAGCCGGAGGAGTGGCTGAGTGGTCGAAAGCGGCGGTCTTGAAAACCGTTGTACCGCAAGGTACCGTGGGTTCGAATCCTACCTCCTCCGCCATTTTCTTTTGCCGGAGCGGGCGATTGGGGCCGAAAATCTCCTTTGGTGTCCCCGAATCTCGAGGAGAATCGCCCTGGCGGCAAGAGAACACTGATCGCCGGTTTAAGCGTGAATGTATCGGATAGGCCCAATTGGCTTCGCAGCTGCCATAGTCTTACACTCTGAAACATGATGCGAGCCCTATCGACGGGTTCACTCCTACCGGATGTCACGACCACGACCCATAGAGCAGCGCGATCTCAGAGGCTGTTACAGGGCGCGTTTCCGAACGCGTTCTGAACATCCTCCCTGCAGTAGTTCACTCAGATAGTCCCGAGGGAGTTGGTCCGAGCAAGATGTGGCACCCCCCGGTGTTCTGTCCGTGCCCGTGTCTGCTCTTTTCGTCCAGGAGTATCGAGACTGGTTGTGGTGTCCATTGACGACTGGAAGTATTCATGGTCGCTGCAGTATCGTCTTGCACGTGTTGTCGGTGACGATCTCAAACAGAAAAACCTCCCCGGGGCCGATGCCATCGAGGAGGTTTCTATTCAGGCACAATCGCACTGTTTCACAGGCTATGTGATCCCTCGGTGAACGACTCACTAATCCACGAAGGTGACCGCGTAAATGTGAGAGAACAGATAGTCGATGTGGCTGAGAGCATGGAGACCGGCCGACGTCAGAGACGTTTGCTGATTCCAGTAAATCCCGATCTGCCCCGAACCCGCTTCGAGATCGGCCAGTTGCGCGGCCGTGAAGGTCGCCGAGCCAGTGTTGGGCATGTCTGTGTCGATTCCTCCAAAGACGCCGTCGGCGATAATCACAATCCGCACTGTCGAGCCAAGTGTCGCTCCATTCCAGGTCAGCGTGAAGCCACTCAGTGACAACTCGGGGTCATCGCCGAGACCGGTGATGGCGATGTCGCTTGCGGGCATGCTGATAGTCTGGCTTATGGCTGGGACATCGTCGCTGGCAGTCACCGCGAGTGAGTAGTCCTCGCC
>CAZXRO010000224.1:0-5083 GCA_964642435.1 uncultured Ignavibacteriales bacterium | reverse complement strand
ACGCGGTAGATGGAGGGTCGGCGCATATCGAACACCAGGCGTACAATGGGCACCGGGTTGGCGGTGAACTGGCTGGTGCGAATAGAGGTGACGGGGCACGAGGGCAGATCGTTGTAGGATTTACCGGGCAGGTCATGCACGGCACCTTCGAGGTCGAGGATTACGCGGAACGGCTTGCCATCCCTGGCCTCGACCGTCTGATGGCTGTACTCTACTTCGCCGTCGACTGCGAGTCTGGCGCGCGTGAAGCCATCGCCGAACGACAGTTCGACATCGGTCACGTTGGCCGACCAGGCAGACCCGGCCATAATGAGTATTCCAGCGACGAGTATACAGATAGTCTTACGCATGGTCCCGGTCACCTCCTAAATGTCCAGCACCGTCAGCCGCTCGTCTTCCTTGACGTAATAGGTCGACAGCGTGAACTGGGCGGTCATAGTCTCTTTGTTTCCGATTTCTTCCAGGTCGGAGCGGTCCTTGGAATCGTTGCGTTTGCCGACAGCGACCTGGGAAGTCTGGATGCGCATATTATCGACATTGGTAATGAACGGGAAATTGGCGACGTAGCTGATAAAGCTTCCGAAGTTGTGATATGTCCCGGTCAGTTCGATGTCGAACGACGCTATATGATAGAACTCTTCAGTCTTGATCGGCTGTGGTTCCACCTTGGTGATCCTGGTTCCGGTCAACGAGGACGCGGTGTGCAGTTGTACGAGGAACGACGGGATCTGCTTCACTTCTGGCAGCAGGGTTTCGATCTCATCATAGCGATCGACGAGCTGCTCGTATTCGAGTTTGAGCGCATCGAGCGACTTTGCTTTGAGCTCGACGGTGCGCAGATTGGTGGTTATCGACTCGAATTGCTGGGTCTTCATAGCGATCTGGTTATCGAGGTCGGTGTAGACGCGGGAGTACCAGAAATAGACAATTATGAAGAAGGCCAGAACCGCCATCGCGATCTTCTGTGTTTTCGAATCCTTGAAATCCATGGCCGTCATTCCTTAGTTCAAGGTGGTGTGGCTTGCGGAGGCTTTCGAGGCTGCTTCTTCTTCCTCAGCTGCCTGGGCCACCATCTTTTGGAGTTCCTCGTCGGACAGGTAGTGGACGTTGCAGGAGATAATGAACTGATAGACGTTCTTCTCTTGCAGCAATTCCTCCTTGGTCGCGCTCAATTCGACCTCATCGAAATAGTCTGAGCGCATCATGTTGATCATGAACGACGCGAGGGCATTGAGCGTGAACGAATAGCCCTCAATCTGTGCCCTGGTGACGCGCGGACCGTCGGCAGGTTTGGAAGTCGCCTGCTGATTCTGGGTATCCTTGTTCTTCGATGATTTCGAAGCGTTCTTGGATTCGGTGTCGTCCACAACCGGTGTGATTTCGGATTCCTCGAATCGGCCGAGCCAAACGAATTGTGGTACATTGGACGCCATGTTTTCCAGGACGCGAACCCAGGTGGACCGGTGTGAATCGAGGCGCTCCACAGCGCTCATACGGCGCGTGATTTTGTGCTTCACATCGGTCAGGGCGTCCACCATCATGATGTCGTTGCGCAGCAGTTCCGCGCGCTGGTGGGCCTTCTGCATGTCAGATTCGAGGCTGGAGAGCCGGTGCTTCTGATAAAAGGTTATGCCGATCAACATCAGCACCACCACAGCCCCGGCCACAATTGCGTACAGACCTGTTTTCCCGAACGAGAAATCGAAGGTCCGTTTGCGGTATTCCTTGGGAAGTAGATTTATCTCAATCATGGTGGTACTACCTCGCTTGCCGCATGGCCAGACCGATGGAGACGGTCAGCAGCGGAGCTATTTTTTCAGGCTGCAGGTACTGGAACAGTTCCGGATCGTAGTCGATGTTTCTCAGCGGGTTGGCGATTTCCAGAGGGATCGTCAGTTTCGCCTGCAGGAATTCCGGCAGGTAGGGTACCAGCGATCCGCCTCCTGAGAGCACGATCCAGTCAATATTCTCTATCTTGGACTGAGACTTGAAGTACGAGAAGGCCAGCTCCACACCAGAGACCAGCTCATCGGTAGACGAAATGATCGTCGCCTTGAGCATGTCCTGATCGATCGAATCCCCCATCTCCCCCTTGATGGCCTTGGTAGCCAGCTCCGCATTCAGGCGGAACTCACGCTGAATGGCACCATAGATTTCGCGGGTTCCCGAGGAAACGTCGCGAGTCGAGTGGTAGATACCATCGACGATGTACGTGATGTTGGTGACATCGCATCCGATGTTGACGAGCGCGGTCACGCGGGAGGGATCGATCTCATAGTTGTACGAGTAGGCATTGAACACGGCGAGCGCGTCGTCATCGACAATGACCGGTTTGAGGCCACAGTCCTGGACCAGCTCCAGGTATCCGCGGAGGTATTCCTTGCGGGCGGCAACCAGCAGCACATCCATCTTGTTCTCTTCCTCATCAACACTGACGACGTGGTAGTCGAGTGAGACGTCCTCGACATCGAACGGCGCTCGCTGTTCGGTTTCGAAGAGGATGGCCTGTTCGGCCTCCGCACCAGTTTTTTTGCCAATGGTGAATCGGTCGGTGATGACGCCGTGTCCTGAAATGGAGACGACAACTTCATTGATTCTGGGATCAGTCTGATCGATCAATGACTGGATATTGAAGATCACAGCCTCACGATCTCTGATTTCATCGGCGACGATCGCTTCCGGGGGGAGTTCGCGGATCCCGAGGGCCGCAATGGAGTGACCGTTCTTGTTATGATCCAGCTTGATCAACTTGACCGAACTGGAGCCAATGTCAAGTCCGACAGTGCTCTTACTCTTCCGTGAAAACATAAGCTGGTCTTTCGTATCTTTGGTATCTTCTCGTGTCTATACCTATCGGTCGAATCTGGTGTTTGGTTGAGCAAACAACCGGAGAAATATCTCACCAGAACGGTCTACTTTGGACACAACGCGACTTGTGTCGGCTTTTTGGACAGAACTCACCGCTCATCTAAGTATCGGATGGCAGGAGCTTTCACTTTATGGTGATTTGGGAATGGGAGGTCTGAAGGCGGGGGACGGAGGGGCGAAACGCCGGATTTCAGCCCAAGAGAAAGCCCTCCCGGGGGGAGGGCTTATGGTGATCCAACGGCCTGAAGCTGGCCGTTATTCGGGATTCTGACCGCTAATAGAAGTAGGATTGGTCACGGACACGGCCGGTGGAGGCCAGAACATCGAGGGTAAACATGGCGAAAGTATCGGGTGTATCAGCCATGAGCCAGATATTGCCTCCTCCGACGAAATGGGCTGTGCCGGACCGTTCGAAGATGAGGGTATTGTCTTCCATATCCGTAGACAAGTAATTGAATTCGACGGGCAGGGTGTCGGCTCGGACAATGGAATCATTGGCCTCAAACTCGAAATTCTCCGGGTTGGCCTTGTCTTTAAAGAGCGTAACGATCCGGGCATCCTCGTCGAAATGGACTCCGTAGGGATGTTTGTCAGCAACAGCGAGAGACCTGGCCATCCGCAGGGCAGAGATTACATCGCGGTTGGCTGAGGTGAACTGGATTCTGTTGGCTGCCTTCTCGAAGCTTGGGACAGCCATAGCTGAAACAATGCCAATGATGACGGCAGTGATCATCAGCTCTATCATCGTGATACCCCGTTGGGACTTCCAGAACGTAAGCATATAGTATTACCCGATTTGAGGTTACCTGTCTTCCTGCTTGACTCGTTGCAGAAAGCGTGCCCTTTTGGCGGATTGATTTCGGTTCCTCGGGTTGGGAAATATGTATTATGTCCGATAATAGGTTACGACGATTGGTCCTGATGATCGTCTCCAAAATGGAACCATTGACTTAGGCTGGTTATTACGTATTTATAGGAAAGGCCCCATACTCAATTGGCCTGATGCTATTTACTCCAGCCGCCTGGTTCCGAATGTGGGACGGGCCGAACCCCGAGGGTTCTGACCAAGATTTCGTGCACTTCAGGAAAGGATTCGACCAATGTACAACTCTCGCGTGCGCTTTGGAATTCTTCTCACAACTGCCCTACTGCTGGCCTTGGGGGTGATCGGCTCCGATCTTCAGGCGGTGGAGAGGCCGCTTGACGTCAACATGCTGGTGGCCGAGCCGGTTGTCCGGGAGAAGGCAGATCAGCCGGTCTCGCCTGCGGCTCGTCAGTTTCTCGGCGAACGTGGTGGTGATAAGATAAAGGTGTGGGTGTATTTCACAGACAAGGGTGTATTCGGCAAGGAGGGGTTCACTTCGCTGGCGAGTGCCGCAAGCATCAGCGAGAAGGTGATGGCTCGTCGCGCCAAGACTGGTACGGACCGGGTGCTGTTTGTCGATTTGCCGGTAGTTGAGGAATACGTTCGCGCGGTAGAGGGATTGGGCGGCGAGTTACGTCGGGTGTCGAAATGGCTTAATGCCGCCAGTTTTGAGGTTGATGCCGGGCAGCTCGATGCAATTGGCGCGCTGGAGTACGTGGCGCAGATAGTGCCGCTTTCGGGATTCAGGAAAGAGTATCCTGAGTCGGTGCCGGTGCGGGTCGATGAGGCCTACAATATGGCACTGTCGCCCGATGCTTTGGACTACGGTATTGCGTCCGGGCAGTTGGGGCAGATCAATGTACCGGAGGCGCATGCATCCGGGCTTGATGGTACGGGGGTGACGCTGGCAATTCTCGACACTGGTTACCGTAAGAGCCATGAAGCCTTTGCCAATCACTACGCCGAGGGGCGTGTGTTGGCTGAGTGGGACTTCATATTCGACGATGACGAGACGGCGAATGAGCCTGGTGATGGTGACTGGAGCAGTCAGTGGAATCATGGTACGTTGATCTGGTCGGTCTCCGGCGGGAATCTGCCCGGCCAGATCATGGGTCCCGCCTACAACGCAAATTTTCTCCTGGCCAAGACCGAGGATGTGCGCAGCGAGACACCGGTTGAGGAAGACAACTGGGTAGCTGCCATGGAGTGGGCAGATTCGCTGGGTGCGGATGTTATAACGTCGTCGCTCGGTTATTCGGACTGGTATTCATACTCTGATTTTGACGGCGAGACGGCGACCACGACAGTCGCGGCCAACACAGCCGCCTCGCTGGGAATAGTGGTATGCAA
>CAZXRO010000223.1:0-5085 GCA_964642435.1 uncultured Ignavibacteriales bacterium | reverse complement strand
CTCTACCACATACACGATATCCACCAGGCAACCCCGTGCCGAGATCATCTTGGCCATGTCGCCAAACCCGAATCCGATAACATCAAACACCGCGTCTCCCTTGCGCACCCGCATCTTCAGGTGGTTGCGCCCCACCACATACGGCTGGCCCATCACCTCGCAGTTGCGCGTAAGAAACACCGGCCGCATGTTCTGCGGACCGAACGGCGAGAAGGACTCAATCGCGTCCATGAACCGGTCATCGATCTCCTCCAGCTCGATCTCCGCATCGATCATCATCTTCGGCACCACGTCCTCGGTGTCGAGAATGCGGTTGGACACCTCGATAAACTTCTTGCGGAATTCCGGGATATTCTCGTGCCGAATCGATAATCCGGCGGCATACTTGTGCCCGCCATACTTGATCAACAGATCCTCGCACTCCTTGAGCGCCTCGCACAGATGGAACCCCGGAATCGACCGCGCCGATCCCTTCCCCTCACCATCGGATATCGAGATCATCACCGTCGGCAGATTGTATCGCTCCACCAGCCTGCTGGCCACAATACCAATCACTCCCTGGTGCCATTCCTCGCCGGCCAACACAATCGCACGGTCCGTCTTCAAATCGGTCACTTCCCCCATCTGGGCCAACGCCTCGTTGAGCGTCGCCTCGTCGATCTCCTTGCGGCGACGGTTCTCCTGGTCGAGCTTGCGGGCTATCTCCGCGGCCATCCGCTCATCACGCGTGGCCAACAGCCGAATCGCCTTGCGCGCATCACCCAGGCGCCCCAGCGCATTTATCCGCGGCGCCAGAATGAACACCACCTGGCCCGTGCTGATCTGCTTGCCCATCAACCCCGAGACAAACGCCAGCGATTTCAGACCCGGCTTGGTCGTCCGGGCTATCTGGCGAATACCGAAACTCGTCAATACCCGGTTCTCACCCACCAACGGCACAATATCCGCCGCCGTGCCCATCGCCACCAGATCCAGGTGTTCCTCCAGCTCCCGCTCGTCCTGTTCCAGCGAACGGTACAGCGCCTGGGCGAACTTGAACGCCACCCCAACCCCCGACAGCTCGCCGCCATACGTACAGCCGCGCTGCTTGGGATTGATAATAGCACTGGCCAACGGGTCGCCGTCGCCAGGCTCATGGTGATCTGTGACAATGACATCGATCCCCTGGCTCTGCGCATACAGGACCTCTTCGACCGCAGTGATACCGGTGTCAACCGTGATGATAAGCGAAACGCCCTTGCCCTTCGCCTCATCGATACCATCGCGAGAAAGCCCGTACCCCTCAGTCAGGCGGTTCGGCAGATAAAAATCTACCTGGGCCCCCAGTTTGTTCAAAACCATGTACAGAAGCGCCGTAGCGGTTATCCCGTCGACATCGTAATCCCCATAAATCATGATCCGCTCGGCATCAATAAACGCCCGCGTGGTGCGCTCGATACCCGCTTTCATTCCGGTCAGTTCAAAGGGATCCTTCAGATCAGACAGGCGCGGATTGAGAAACTTCTCAATCGCATCCGGGGTGTCAAGATTACGGTTGGCCAGTATCTTGACCGCATTGACCGGCAGGTCGATACTCTCCGCCAGCGAGTGCACCAACTGCGGGTCAGGCTCCGGCGCCACGACCCATTTCGGCCGTTTCGTCCGCTGAGCCCATATCATGTGAGCCTCCAGTTTCCTGGAAGCACACGAAAGCAGGAGATAAGCCGAGTTCTGTCTGGTCCCCATAAAGAGAACCGCAACAGCCATTTATCTTGGACGACAGTTACCTGCCGCCTCTACGCGGCCTACCCGGGAATACTAACAGGCCGAACCAGGCCCTTCTTCCCCTATTTGGCCTTGCTCCGGACGGGGTTTACCCACTGCACCATCTCTGGCGTCAGCCGTGGTCTCTTACACCACGATTTCACCCTTACCCACCTGCGGCGGGCGGTATAGTTTCTGTGGCACTTTCCGTCGGATCTCTCCGCCCCGGCGTTACCGGGCGTCCTGGTTCTGCGGAGCTCGGACTTTCCTCACTTGTCAGGAGCTTAATCCCTAAAGCGCGACTGTTTCTCCTACTTTCACCGGCTTCCAATTTTCTATTTACACAAACAACAACATCTTACTCGGAGACTCAAACCGGCTCAGTCGGACCGACGATAATTCGGCGCCTCATGCGTCACCTGCACCGAGTGTGGATGTGACTCCATCACCCCGGCATTGGTGATCTGAACCAGTTTCGCCTTTTCCCTGAAATCCTTCAGGTCGCGCGCGCCGCACAGGCCCATGCCCGAACGAACACCGCCCATCAATTGATACACAGAATCAGCCAGCGGGCCTTTAATCGGCACCCGTCCCTCAACTCCCTCGGGGACAAACTTCGCCGCCTCGCCCTGATTCTCCTGAAAATAACGGTCGCTGCTGCCACGCTTCATGGCTCCTACCGAACCCATGCCGCGATATACCTTGAACGTCCGCCCCTGGTACAATATACTCTCACCGGGCGACTCATCGGTACCAGCAAACAACGAACCTATCATCACCGCCTGCGCTCCGCAGGCCAACGCCTTGGTAATATCGCCAGAATAGCGAATACCACCATCGGCGATCACCGGTATCGAGGACTTGGCCGCTTCCTCAGCGCAATTCAGCACTGCCGTCACCTGGGGAACACCTCCACCCGTGACAATCCGCGTCGTACAAATCGAACCGGGACCGATACCTATCTTAACACAATCAGCGCCGGCATCGATCAATGATCTCACCCCGGCCGCCGTCGCGACATTACCCGCCATCACCGGCGTGCCGCCAAATTTTGTCTTGAGCAACTTCACCGCGTTGAGAACCCCGGCACTGTGGCCGTGCGAGCTGTCAACCGCCAGCATATCTACTCCGGCACGGACCAGCTCCGCCGCCCGTTCCGCAAGATCAGGACCCGTTCCCACCGCTGCGGCTACCCGCAAACGCCCCCGCTCATCCTTACAAGCCAACGGGAACTGTATCTTCTTCATGATGTCTTTGACCGTGATCATGCCCTTGAGCATATAGTTCTCATCGACGATCAACACCTTCTCTATCCGATGCTTGTGCAGGATGTCCTTGGCCGTCTCAAGGTCGGTACCCTCCCGGACCGTCACCAGGTTCTCCCTGGTCATCAAATCACCGACACGCTTGGAGGTATTACGCTCAAAACGAAGATCCCGGTTGGTCAGAATTCCTACCAGCTTTCCCTGCTCGGTGATCGGGATACCCGATATCCGGAAACGATCCATCAACTCCAGCGCATCACCCACCGTCTTGTCCGGCGGCAGCGTAATCGGATCATTGATCATCCCCGACTCCGAGCGCTTCACCTTGTCCACATGCGAACGCTGCTCATCCGGGGTCATGTTCTTGTGAATGACACCAATACCCCCCTGGCGCGCCAGCGCTATCGCCAGCCCCGCCTCGGTCACCGTGTCCATCGCCGCCGACACCAGCGGGATGTTCAGGTCAATTGAACCCCCAATGGTCGTCGTAACATCAACATCGCGCGGGAGCACCTCAGAGTAGGCGGGCTCCAGCAGGACATCGTCAAATGTCAGTGCCAGTTGTGGTCGAATCTCTGCCATAATCGCCTGTGTAATCTAACCTCAATCTCGCGACCTGGCCGCCTGCGGACCGCCTGATTCGAATGTCCTGCTCCGGCGCCGTCAACCGACACCACCAGTCAACACCCTAATTGGATATGGCCTCGTCCCAGTACAACAACACACCGCAACTATCGCAGGTGTGAATCTGGTCGCCTTTCTTGATCTCCTGGACCTTCTTCGGCGTCAGCGCCTTGAAACAGGCACTGCAAGCCCGCTTGCGCACCGGGACCACCGGCGTTCCGCCGCGCCCCTTGCGCACTCGCTCGTACATCGACTTCAGCCGACGAGGCACCGACTCCGCTATCCGATCACGCTCCGCTATCTTGGCCGCAACCTTGTCACCGATCGCGTCAATCTTCTCCTGCAATACCATGAGCTGCCGATCATTGTTCTGGGCCAGCTCTCCGGATACCTTCTCCAGCTCCGGCAGCTCCTCCTCCAGACGGCTGATCGTGTCCATCACCTCAAGCATCTCGGTCTCCGCATCCGAAATACCGTGCTTCGTGGCATCGATCTGGGCGACAAGCGCATCGTATTCCTTGTTCGTCTTGATAGACATCATCTGCTCCTGGAACTTCTGGAGCTGCGTCTCCTTCGACGCGATATCCATCTCGATCTCCCTCTGCCGAATCCTCGTCTGCTCCAGTGCCTTCTGGGTCTGCTCGAGTCTGCCTTGAGCCTCGGTCGTCTCCCGAGTCAAATTCTCCATCATGTCCGGGAGATACTCTTTGGAACGTTCCAATTCCCCCAGATCGTAGTCGATCACCTGAAGTTGCAACAACAGCTCGAGATCGGACTGCATCGATGCCTCCTTCCGGGCAGGACTGCTCATGCGCCTTCCTCTTGTCGATCAAAAAAGCGCATTACCTGATCTCTCAGGCAATGCGCTTTGTTACCTTCTCCCCTGCCTCCGCCATGCGAACGTTTAGCTCGAAGCGGGACAGCTTTGACAGGTGGCATGTCAATGGGCAGGGTCGTTATCATAATTCCTATGTCTTCAAATGGGCAATACTGGACTCGAACCAGTGACCTCTCGGATGTGAACCGAACGCTCTAACCAGCTGAGCTAATTGCCCAATAGTACTCCTTCTCTCCGGCCCTTATTTAGCTCTGGGCCCTGCAGGACTCGAACCTGCGACCCGCTGATTATGAGTCAGCTGCTCTAACCAACTGAGCTAAGGGCCCAAATGGATAGACAAGCAAGATACGCAATACTCAACGTTCGTCAAGCCATGTTTTGTCCCTTTTTCTTACTCACCATAAGGGCCTGTCACGCTCAGCGCAATCCTCTCGATCGCCCGTAAACCCCTATCTTTCAACTGTTATACACTCTGTCGGCAGATTCCGCCCAGACCCCAACCAGTCTTGTCCTGTTTATCTGCGCACCGCCTCCCCCCCTCACACCTCCCCATACAACACCATCTCGCTCGTCTCATCCGCCTCGGCCATAACCTCTCCCCCCGCCTTCACGATC
>CAZXRO010000222.1:0-5097 GCA_964642435.1 uncultured Ignavibacteriales bacterium | reverse complement strand
CGAAGGCTTCGCCGACAGATTTACAGTCTGTTCCCTTTGGCCGCTCGGGAACCCCACCGAAGTCTTATGTTACCATCGGCCAATAACAGGCCGCGGTTTAGACCCCCTAATTAATGCAATCGATTTCAAAAAGCAATGGAAAATCATGGCAAAAACATTGCCCCCGACCTAATCGCGCCCGGCGTGATACAGAGCCGCTATCGACTTGCCTGCCAGCAAGACGACCATCGCCACCAGGGTCGACCAAGCCGCACCGGGGATTCCCAATCTCGGCACCAAGACGCTGTTGGCTACGAGGGCAACCACAAGCGCCAGCACACCGATTCCGATGATTTCCCGATCCCGCCGCCTGACGAACAGGGCGTAATGCGGCAAATATGACAAACACAAGGCCACCACCGACCCGACCATGATCGTGAACACATCCACCTCGCCTGCATAGACCGGACGGTTGAGCAGATCAAGCACGGGCCGAATGAGCAACAGCGCCCCCACCCCAAGCACCGCCACTAACCCGACAATGCCACGGGCTAACTGCCGCCTGTTCTGGCGGTATTCTTGCACCTGGCCATTCTGGTAACTGCTGATCAGCCGTGGAAACAGAATCTGGCATACACCGGTGAAGACAATGACGTGGATAACATTGGCGATCCCTGCATAGAATGTGTAAACTCCCACAGCTTCCTCTCCCCGAAAGTGCTGTAGGAAGTAGCGATCGGCATAGTTGAGCAGTTGAAATGACAGGGTAGCTATCAGAAACGGCAGGGCGGTCTTCATACCCGTTCTAATCCAGCCGAAATCAATGGGTACGCCCCTAACCACATCCCAGGGCAGTTTGCGCAGCTGCCACAGAGCGATAGCAAGGCTGGCCACTGCCCCGGCTCCCCAGCACGCCCAGACGAACGGCAATTGACGAAGATCCGGCAGGCTCCACGCCAGGGCAATGACCACCCAGACCCACATACCACTGCGGATGAATATGATCACATTGGCGGCTGTCGGCCGGGACAGCGTCACCAGCAGCTGCACCGATTCGTGCGAGAGGTGTTCGAGCAGGAGCAGAAGGTAGAACCATCCAACATACTGCCACGGAATGAGGCCTCCGGCGAAGACAATCAGCAGCGCGGGAATGACGCCCGTGTAGACAAGGAGATGATACACCGCCTGATTGCGAATGAGGATCACCTGTCGTTCCGGCGGGGATGCGAGAATCTCCCGCGAGTTGAATATGTAGAAGTCAGAACTGAGCAAGTACAGGCCAAGGGCAATCGTGATATTGATCAGCCCCCAGATACCAACCTCGGCAACATCGAAATACCGTGCGAGAAAGACCAACAGGACAAATTTGCTGATCTGTGTGACGCCGCGAAGGGCGACATTGTAGGTACTGGTGCGCCACATGGCCGGATTCACTCCGCCTGTGGCCGGCCACTGAGGAAGTAGTTCAGGGCTGTCTTCCAGTCACGCATCACGTCAAGACCTTCCTGTCGCAGGCGCGCATTGTCCAGCGAGGAGCACTTCGGCCGCGGTGCGGGCCGTGCGAATTGTTCCGTCGTACAGGGCCTCACAAGCACGGGAAGCCGCTGCTTCTCAAATACCTGACAGGCCCAGCCATACCAGGTAGTTTCGCCGTGGCAGGTCGCGTGCACCACCCCCGTGATAGACTCACGCATTACCCTCAGTGTCTGACGAACAAGATCGCTCGCAGAGGTTGG
The DNA here is from genome assembly GCA_964642435.1 of uncultured Ignavibacteriales bacterium. Lineage (GTDB taxonomy): Bacteria > Zixibacteria > MSB-5A5 > GN15 > FEB-12 > WJKG01. The sequence continues at coordinate 3,382 of CAZXRO010000222.1, read as the reverse complement.
ATTGCCGGATTGATCGTCGACAACCCGTATTGGTTGAACCAGAAGGCCCTGAGCATGGTCGTTCATCTGTTGCTGCGCCAGACGCAGCATGGCGCGCACAAAGTTCTTCCCCTTGCTACCATACAGCCATGCAGTGCGCATAATCAGGTGATTCTCAACCGTTTCGGCGACCAACTCTTCCCCGGCCAACTTGGACTTGCCGTAGACACTCACCGGAGTAGGTGTATCCGCTTCTGTATAGGCAGATCCCTTGGCGCCATTGAAAACGTAATCAGTGGAATAGTAGATGACTCGCGCACCAGTTTCTCGACAGGCCTGAGCGACGGCCCGGGTACCCTCAACATTGACTTGCCAAACCCGGTCCTGATCTGACTCTGCCCTGTCGACATCGGTATAGGCCGCAGTGTGAAGGACAACTTCGGGTTGCGCAGCCTGGATCACATCTGTGACACTGAAGCGATTGGACAGGTCAAACTCAGGCAGGTCGACTCCGACAACCGACTGCCCCGCTTGCTTCAGGGCTGCCACCAGTTCGGAGCCCAGTTGTCCATTGGAACCTGTGACAAGTATCTCAGAAGCCACTGTCAATCTCATCTACGACGCGCTGGAGGTAACTGCGATAGTCGCTATCCGACATGTGCCGGGTCAATTGTTCAAGCTGTGGGCGGTCGATATACCCCATACGGTAGGCCACTTCCTCCAGACACGCGATCTTAAGTCCCTGTCGTTTCTCAATAGTCGAAATGAACTCGCTCGCTTCCAGAAGGCTCTCGTGGGTGCCGGTGTCAAGCCAGGCAATGCCACGCCCCAACCGAACAACCTGCAGTTTGCCTCGTCGAAGGTACTCCCGGTTGACATCGGTAATCTCCAGCTCACCTCGGGCCGAGGGCTTGAGTGACCGGGCGATAGAGACCACTTCACTATCGTACAGATAGAGACCAGTCACAACGTAGTTGGATTTCGGCCGCGAGGGTTTCTCCTCGATGGATACGGCCCGCCCCTCGCGATCGTACTCCACAACACCATAACGCTGCGGATGGTTAACCCAGTAGCCAAGAACCAATCCCCCTTCGGTGAACTCCCGAGCGCACCGCATGAAGTCGTAGGCACCGTAGAAGATGTTATCCCCAAGAATGAGCGCCACCGGATCGTCGCCGATGAAGTCAGCACCAAGGACAAACGCCTGCGCGATCCCCTCCGGTTTCGGCTGCACCGCATAGGAGATGTGCAAACCAATCTCGCTGCCGTTGCCCAGAAGCTGTTCAAATCGCGGCGTATCTTGCGGGGTTGAGATCACAAGGACTTCCCGAATGCCCATGAGCATAAGAGTTGATAGCGGATAATAAATCATCGGTTTATCAAAAATCGGCAACAACTGCTTGCATGCTACTCGCGTGGCCGGATGGAGTCGTGTGCCGGCACCGCCGGCCAGAATGATCCCATGATTAACAGTCTGTAGTTTCGTATCGCTCATGCTCGAATACCCTTGTTCTCCGTTTTCACCGTGCTACCGAACGGCCCCGTACTCGAAATTGATCTCCGCTTCACTCAGCATTGGTGCCTTTCGGTCACGGTCGGACAGGACCACCTCGTCAAAGGGCCATCCTATACCTATCGTTGAATCATCCCACCTTATGGCACGATCGTGTTCGGGCGAATAGTGGCGATCGACCATATACATGACTTCCGTATCGGGTCTCAGTGTACAGAATCCGTGGGCGAACCCCCTCGGGATAAGCACGTGATTCTGATCCTGCTCCGTTAACTCAATACTCACCCACCGCCCGAAGGTCGGACTGCCGCGGCGGATATCGACTGCGACATCAAGAGCAGCTCCGCGCACCACTCGGATGACTTTGGTCTGCGCCATCGGCTCAAGCTGGTAGTGCAAGCCCCTGATGGTGCCAGCCTGAATGCTCACCGAATGGTTCTCCTGCACCGGCATGAAGTCAATGCCGGCCTGTTGCCAGTCACGAGCCGACCACGTCTCACAGAACGAGCCCCGATCATCACGCAGTATTGCTGGTCTGACAATAAGCACATCATCAAGCTTCGTACGCACGATTGCAGGAATAGCCATAAGCCGCACCCGGGTTCTGTTTGAGGCAATTGGCGATCAATCTCGCTTATCGACAAAATATATAGCCCAAAGCCGGGACGTGCACAATGGTAAACTCTGGCGGGGTTCTTCACACCACCCGGAAATGGTGAATAGTCTATGAGTCCGTCCGAGTTTTGTTGACAAATTGTGCCACGTGGCAGTATCTTCGGCGCGGATTACACTGGCGCGTTTGCGATTGGGCAACACCATCACCCGTGTGTCCGACAGGAACAACCGAAGTGACAAAACGTACTGTTTCGTTTGCCGACTTCCTTCCGTTCGATCATACTCACTACAGTGAGCTTCGGCGGAAGACGACTATCCGCCTGCTGATTCTCTATTTGGGGCCGGTACTGTTGCTGTCTGTGTTCTTCTTCATCCAATACGATGCTATCCTGGGTGAGAGCAAGCGTCTTCACCTGCAGGCCATTGCCGAAAGTCAGGCCAATACACTCGACCTGTTCCTGTCGGAACGTATCGTGAACCTGTCCAACCTGCTCAGCGATCCCTCATACCCGATACCCCCGACGCCAGCACAGATCGAGAGTCACTTACAGCGACTCAGGCGCAGTAGCGATGCCTTTGTTGACGTCGGTTTCTTCGATGATGATGGCATTCAGGTCGCCTACGCCGGCCCGTTCCCGGCCCTGGAGCAGCGTAGCTATCGGAACGAGAACTGGTACGAGCGCCTTCGCACAGGTGACCAGCGGTTCATCATCACCGATATCTATCTTGGTTTCCGTAAGCGTCCACACTTCACAATTGCAGTCAGTCGCGTGATTGAGGAGCAGTTCTATGTGCTCCGGGCAACACTGGAACCACAGAAGATTTATGACTATATCAGTTCGCTGCGGGAGGACCGTGAAGTCTACACGTCCATCGTGAATGTCGATGGGCGTTATCAGTTGACCGCCCCCGCCATCGGCTCACCCTTGGACAGCGCCTCGTACATCCCTCCGACTGACCCCGCGGTCGGTGTCGAGACGGCAATGCTGGCTGGCCGGGAGGCGATCTCGGCCTATACCTGGCTGAATACGGTCGAGTGGGCCCTGGTGGTACAGGAGTCACCACAGAGTGGGATTCCACTTCTATCGGGATTTCGGCTGATCATGCTGGTGATAACGATACTCATGAGTCTCATTGGTGCCGTCATCATCTTCTTCCGAGCAAAGCATACGACTGACGTTCAGATGGAGTCTGATCGCAATCGCGCCCAGTTGACTCACGCAGCCAAACTGGCCTCGGTCGGGGAACTGGCCGCGGGAATCGCCCACGAAATCA
>CAZXRO010000221.1:0-5100 GCA_964642435.1 uncultured Ignavibacteriales bacterium | reverse complement strand
CTTCCTGTCCCCGCACATTGTAGATAATCAGTTCCACATCGGCGCGGTCGGTGATCGAGAAAGTGATGGTCGTCGAAGCGTTAAATGGGTTCGGGTAGTTCTGCGACAGCGTGAACAACACGGGCAGCGTTTCCGGATCCGGCGCATCGCCTGAATACTGCGGCAGCCGGTAGACATATCCACCGGCGCCATCGGAGCTGATTAGATATCCATCCTCAACTGCGAGCATGTGTCCCGCGAGCCCACCCTGATCGATCAACTCCGGCGCGGAGTAACCCAGCCGATAGACGGCAATTCCCTGCGGTCCGACCGTAAACAGGCGATTGTTATCGATAGTAGCATCGAACGCCATTGGTACGGGATACTGGACACTGTCAATCAGCCGTTCCGAAGGATCGAAAAGGTCGATCATCAGCAGGTGATTACCGGCGAAGGCATATCCCTGCGAGGGCAACATAGCCATGGAAGTAACCGTTGCAGGGGCGTCCGCGACGGCAATCTGCTCCAATTGGAGTTCATCGGTCAACTTGTACAGGTAGAGTCGGCTGTGATCGGTGGCCAACAGCAGGTGATGGCCGGATACTTCACAGGCTGTGATCCGTTCATTGAATTCCACTGTCGTGGCGTGGGAGGCTTTGCCCTCGGCCTGAAGTCCATAGAGATCAACGCGCCCCGACCCGCACAGGACAACCGCAGGCGACCTCAGGGCTGATTCGGGCACATAGCGGAGAGTGCGTATGGACCCGGTGGCTACGACCGTGCTCCCCTCCACAGCAGAAAATTCGCTGCTGGTTAGCTGATGTACCAGGCTGAGAATCGGTGGCCAGGAGTGAAGAAGAATAAGGGTGTCGCCGTTGCGGTCCATAGCGTGCAGCGAATCGAATTGCAGCCCCATCGTGTAGGCTGGCAAACCAGTATCAAGAGAATCCACCCTGTAGACATCTATCGGTCCGGCTCCGGTGGTCGTCACAAGACGCCCGCGATACATCTGCATATTGTCGATTGGCCCCGTTCTGTAGAGGCTTGGACTCCCGGCAGCATTGTTGTCCAGATCGAAACTGGTCAGGCCGGTCTGTTCACCCGGCAGAATGAGCGAAGGACCGAGGGGCCCTTGGTGGATGTCGCCTGAGGTTCGATGCCCGCGAATTGATTTCGACAGCAGCGAGGCTTGAGCGAGCGATTCATCGGTCTGAACGACGTACACCGAAAGCGGCGAAACAATGACGATACGGCTATCAACAAAGAACACACGCTCTGCGAATGCGGCTCCTTCTATGGTGTCGATCACCCCTGAACCATGATGACCGAATTCTCCGACAAATATAATATTCTCCTCGAAGATCAGTGGAAGATAGAACAGATCGCCGTGCTTGAAGAATCGTCGTACTCGCTTCGGAACCAGCAATTCATCGGGAGTTCCGAATGAAGTATCGGATATAGCCCAACGCATGACGCCGTTGTACTCGTCCAGCACAAGTACGCTATCGCCGTGGACTTCCACTTGCGCCGCAAGCACAGGGTACAGGCTGCCGCTGACGTACTGCGGTGTACCCTGTTGGAGATCCAACTGGTAACGTTGGATCCCGTCAAACCAGCGCGCCAGATACAGAACATCACCGCTGATTGCGAAGTCGGCAAACGGTTCAGAGAAGGCAAGCGCAGCAACCTCAATCAACTCCGGCAGCTGGCTGGCATCGAAGACATGGAGCGTATGGATGCTGGTCTTCACGACTATATAGCTGCTGTCTGCCGACAGCTTGGCGGTCGAGGGGGACGCCTCAAGAAGGTGCAGCGGTCCGGGAATGAACACGCCATGCTGTTCATCATATAAGCAGACAGTCGCGCCCTTATCCGTGAGAGCGACAAGATACCCATCGACCGATACAACACTCTGGAAACCGTTGATCATGACCGAGTGATCCGGTTGCCGAGGAAACTCCGCCGCGGCCGGTGTGCCCAGCAGTAGGGCCGTAAACACTGAAAGCAAGAATGCCGTTGCACGTGTCATCGGTACACCTCCACTGATTCGGAGATCATCGTCCGTCCGAGGCGCATGCGCAGTGTATACCTCGCCTCGGGTAGACGCGAGACATCAAGCTCGATTGTCCGCGTTCCGGGACGATCAACCTCTTCCTCATACCTCAACACGGTCGCTCCCAAGTCGTCGATCAGTTCCAGCGACGCCTCTCCCGATTCTGGGAAAGCGCACTGTAGCGTCAGGATTCCTTCCTGTGTGCGCTCCCATGCAAGCAAATCGAGCCTACGCGAGATGGGCGGTTCGGCCAGTAGCGTCTCTACCAACTCGTCAGCGGGGAGGGTTGGGAGAATCGAGGAGTTTCGATTGTCGCGCAGGAATCGCGCTGTATTGGTGCCGTTGGCGATCGAGGTCTCGAAATCCCAGACAAACAACTGCCCGCCATCGCTTACCAACGCCAACTCGACCAAACCATCCCCGTCGATATCATCGACCAACGGTACCTGCCGTGACGACATTACGCTGGAAGCACCCGCTGGTGTTTCGATTGGCCACCCGGGGATCGGCTGACCGGTGTGATCGAGCAAGAACAGTTTTTCCGTGCCGGTTCCGGGAAGGATATATCCTGAGCGAATCGCAATCTCCGGGTATTCATCGCCGACAAGATTTGCCACCGAGGGGGTCGCGAGAGTAACGCCGACAGTAAAGGCTTCCCCTTCGGGTCTGCCCTGCCGCTCCACATAGGGAGAGCCATCGGCCTGGAAGATATACAGCGCGGCGATGTCAAACTCGAAGAATGTTATAAGGATTTCCGGTACACCATCCAGATCCAGATCCTCGACGACCGGATAAGAGCCAATGTAGTCTTTGTGTTGTGGGATGCGCTTCGGCCAGCCGGGGAAGTCGTGGTTACCCTTGGTCTTGACATAGAGGTATGGCGTGAAGTCGGTCTCATAGGCCAGACCGATAACCTCTGAGAGCCCGTCTCGATCCAGGTCAGCCAGCGTGAATCCGTAAGACTGGTAGGCGCGTTCCACCACCGGATCAGTGGCATGGAACCTTGGTCTGCCCGTTCGCCCCTCAAACATGCTGAGCCCATAGTACGGCGGGCCGGAGGTATACTCAGCGACAACTTCGTTCTGGCCGTCACCGTCGAGATCATCGGAGGTAATGACCAATGCCGAGCTGCCGCCATGAAGCCAACTGCGTGAGACACGGGCATTGACCATTGCAAACTGGCCCTCCAGCGAGAAGAAGTACGGCTCACCATCGAACTTGTACGCCAGAATCTCTCCAAGCTTGTTAACAATGATGATGGCCGAATCTCGCTGCGGTCCCAGCTCCGCGATGACTGGCGTGGGGTAACCGTAGTTGTAGGGCATCCGTCCTGTGGAACATGCCACCGGCCAGCCATCGACATAAGTGCCATCGTGGTTGAAGGCATGGATCCCGGAGTCATTGGTGGCAATTATCTCCAGCAATCCATCGCGGTCGATATCGTAGATGGCCGGGATGCACTGAAAGTCCTTACCCGTGCCCACCGGGAAACCGGGAGTAGTGACAGCATCATTGCCCGTGACAGTCCAGACCTGGAGGCCTCCCGAGGTTCCCAGGACAACTTCATTTTGACCATCGTTATCAAGGTCGGCGATAGCAGGCGAGACGCCTCCCCGCCCGATCAACGACTTCGGCCACCCGGCAGAAAACGCCGACAGCACATCGACAGTCACGGTATCAGCCTGGCGCTCATCGCCAAAATGTCCCGTGAGAGTCAGAACCACATCGCCCGTATCGCTGCCGGAGGCGGCCCAGTTGTACACCAGCGAATCAAAGAATTCTCCCGATGAAGCGAATACTCGCTGGTCTCCCCCGCCGAACCTGGCTATACCGAGCGTCACAGAGTCATAGTCAGGCCCGTAACAGTAGGCCGACACACCAACATTGTAACGCACCGGGGCACCCGCGGTTGGTGACGTAATCTCGATCCGTCGGCTGCGCACATGGACGAAACTGGTGATGTGTTCGCCACCAAGGTCATCGGTCAAGCGGAGACGGATGCTGCCTTGTGGATCATCCTCGGTAAACACGTATGCGACAGAATCGATCGGTATCGATGAGCCACTGGCAATCTCCGTCCACTCGTCCTGCTCATCGGCTGCCACATACAGCTTCCAACCTCCAGCGTATGCAGCCAGAGGAGCAATCTTGATCGGCACATTAGCAGTGTAACGGTTCCGTCGGACCGGCTCGACAATGAAAACCCCTCCTTCACCGGCCATTTGCAGCGAGGCATTCAAGTCCAGGAATCCCCATCCAGAGACCGAATCCGGGCCAGGCAGTGCGACTCCCTCACCGAAGGGATCGATGATGTCGCGTGCCCCCCAACGGAGGATGTCCTCCAACTCATCCAGAGGGATGTCTGGCCTGATCGACCATATCCGTGCGGCTGCAGCGGCAACCATCGGCGCTGCCATAGAGGTGCCATCCGACAGGTAGTACAGCGAGTCTTCACCGATGATGCGGACCTCGGGCTCGCGTGAATCGGCGTACATGTCGGTGCCGGCTGCTCGCAAAGAGAGGATATCGCGACCAGGAGCGACAATATCGATGTGATCGCCATAGGTGCTGAAGTAGGTTACCTCGCCCTCGGCGTTGGATGCCCCGACAGCGAAGGCGGAATCCAGAGCGGCCGGGTAGAACCTCTCGTTGAGTCCGGAGTTGCCGGAGGCAATCGCCACGAAGACACCATTCCGTCGGGCGAAGCGCAGCGCATCCTGCAGTATGGCCGATTGAAACGGGGATCCCCAACTGATGTTGATCACCTTGGCTCCCGAACTGACGGCATACACGATGCCAGCTGCTCCGATCGAGGCGGTACCATTGGGGAACATCTTCACCGGCATGATTTCCACGTTGGGTGCAATACCGACCACGCCCTGACCATCGGCGCGCGACGCGATGATTCCTGCAATATGTGTCCCGTGACCGTTGGCGTCGGTGGGGTCGTTGTCGGGCTGGGGATTGAAGACATCGGCAGTATCGCCGGAGACATCCCAACCGAGCGTGTCATCAACCAGTCCGTTGTGGTCGTCATCAATACCGTTACCCGCGATCTCATCGGGATT
>CAZXRO010000220.1:0-5106 GCA_964642435.1 uncultured Ignavibacteriales bacterium | reverse complement strand
GCGGTATATATGCCCCCAGCCCGGCACAGACAATGACCGTCCTGGAATAGTGTCTGCCCAGATTGGTGGTCAATTCGATTATGCCGTCATCACGACGATCCAGCCCGGTCACCTTCTCCTCAAGACACAACTCGTGCGGATACTGCCTCGCCTGTCGCTCAAACTGCACTGTCAGATCCTTCGCCAGTACTCTCGGAAAGCCGGCAACATCGTAAATGTACTTTTCCGGATACAACGCCATAAGGCCGCCGCCCACCTGTTGCAACATATCGATCGCCTTGAACCGCGTCATACGCAATCCGGCATAGTACATCCCGTACATGGCTACCGGTCCGGCGCCAATGAACGTAATATCAAAAACGTCTTCTGTACCCTGACGTGCCATCATTCACTCAGTGTTTTCCCGGATCATCTGCGTAATCTTCTCGAAATCCGACTGACCCCGCTCGGCGAAGAACACCTTCGATTCAGGGTCAATCACATACACGCTTCGAATCACCATCAATCCCTTCGGCCGCATAGCTCCGTACGCCTTGCTCACACTATGGTCGGAATCGGCCAGGATCGAAAAGCCAAATCCTCGCTTATGCACATACTGCTGGTGCTCCTCAATATCACCGGGGCCGATCGCCACCGGCACCACTCCCAGCATCTCAAGATCCTTGCGGGCTCGCTCCAGAGCCGCCAGTTGCATGTTTCATCCGGGGGTATTGTCTTTGAGATAGAAGACCAGTACGGCCCATCGACCGGACAGATCGTTCAGCGTCAATCTGCCTCCATCAGTCGATGGCAGGTCAAACCCAGGCGCTGGCATGCCGGGCCGGAGCAAGGCCGGCCTCTTTCCGATGAACCAATGCAACATACCTAATGTAACACTCTTCCGTCGCCCGGGTTCACCCCGGCAGACTCAGTCTTGCAGCGCCTCAATCTGACGAAACAACTCATCGTTGCTGGGCAGATCGCTGAACATGGTGCGCTCGATATAGCGGATGATCCCCTGCTTGTCGATCAGGAACACGGCGCGCTGCGCCACCCCCCACTTCTCATCGAAGACACCGAATCTCTTCGCCACCTCGCCATGCGGGTAGAAGTCCGACATCAGCGGATACCCCAGACCACCGAGCGACTTCGCCCAGGCCTGATGGACGGCCAGCGAATCGACAGATATCCCCAGCAGCTTGGTATTCAACCGTTCAAACTGCTCCAGCTCCTGCTGGTAACCGGGAATCTGCGCCGAGCATACCGGCGTGAAATCCCCCGGATAGAACGCCAATACCACGTTCTGCCTGCCCTGGTACCAGGCCAGGTTCAGCTCACCCTCGTTATGAGTTGGCAGCGTGAAGTCGGGAGAGGGATCCCCCACCTTCAGGACGGGCTGGCTGATTTGTGACGATGTTTCCCTGTTCATGTTGCTTCACTCATCGTAGTCAGCAAACAAATCCTTCTCGAAGTCATCCATATCATCATCGTCGCTCGCATTCAAGAGAGAATCATCGTCATCGTCAAACCGCTCAACAAACTCGTTTTCAGGCGCACCGCAAACCGGGCAAAACGACGGCGGGCTCCCTTCATCTTCTACGTATCCGCATACATTGCAGACCCAGGCCATCTGTCATCCTCCTGTAGCGCCTAATCGATCCGATTGCTTTACCATGACATCAGATACGTTTGATGTCAGTGTTCCAGCGGTGCTCCGCTGTCGTAGCCAAACCAGTAATAATTGCCGGAAAGAGCGTCACGCTCGGCCTGGAGCAACTCAAAGTGCGTATGCTCCTCGGTGGCCAATTGATCGAAGACCTTCTTCCAGCTCTGGTCATCCACCGCCTCACGCTGCTTGTGATAGAAATCAGTGGCCGCCAGTTCGGCTTCAATCGCCAGATCGATGAACTCCATTTCCGTTTTTCGCTCCTCCAGGTGTCCCTTTCGAAAGACCTGCGCCAGCGCACCGATACCCTTGTCGGGCAACTCACCCACATCAGGGCCGATCTCCTTGTGAAAGATCTCGATCAGCGTTTCCCGATGCCGCTTCTCGTCATCGCGCAGATTCTCCAGCTTTCGCTTGGCATCCTGGTTAGTCGCCTTCTTGGACAGTAAATCATAGAACTTGTAGCCGTCCTCTTCGCCCTTGATAGCGCGGCGAAGAATCTCGGCGACTTTGCTTTTCTCTTCACTCATGGTCTGATCCTGTTATCAATCATGTATATGTGTTACGAACTAAGGCCACGAATATGTTCAATGGCTTTCTGCAATCTCTCCAATACCACCCGCTTGTCAAGTACTTCAAGCATGTGGTACAGGCTCGGCCCAACCGGCACTCCCGACACGGCCAGACGCACGGGGTGAATCAACCGCGCGCGCTTGACATCAAGCTCATCAGCAAGTCCCGACAGCGCCGTCTCAATCGACCCGGCATCGAACCGCGACAAACCGGCAAATCGATCGGCCAGCTTCTCCAGCAGATCCGCCGCTTCGGGCGTGAAGTGCTTCTCGGCCGCCTTCTCATCATAAGTATAATCAAACTGAAAAAAGAATCCACTCTGCGCTACAAAATCATCGAGACGTGTCACCCGCTCCTTCAACAAACCCACGACATGGCGCAGATACTCCCATCGCGTCTCCAGCCAGTACTTCGTCGTCAAATCGGCCTCAACCAGCATCGGCGCTACCAGCGCAGCCAGTTCGTGATCACTCTTGAGCATAATGTGCGCCTTGTTGATCGCCAGGAGCTTCTCCTCGTCAAACACGGCATTGGAGGCATTGAAATTCTTCTCCGTAAAACGCTCAATCAACTGCTCAACCGTAAACACCTCCCGGTCATCCTTCGGTGACCACCCCAGCAAACACAAATAGTTGAACATCGCCTCCGGCAAGATACCCTCGTTCTGGTATGCGTTCACGTCTTTGTCCCCCAGCCGTTTGGAGACTTTCTTCTTGTCCGGGCGCAGAATCAGCGGAAGGTGACCGAATATCGGCGGCTCCCACCCCAGAGCGTGATAGATATGTATCTGCTTGAAGGTGTTGGTGATATGATCATTGCCTCGAATAACATGGCTGATCTGCATCTGGTGATCATCCACCACAACCGCCAGGTTGTACGTCGCCACACCATCGGAACGCGCCAGCACCAGGTCCTCCAGGTCAACATTGGCCTTTTTCAGCGGACCGGATACCATGTCATCGAATGTCGTCTGACCATCGGGAATCTTCAGCCGAATCGTATGCGGCACATTGGCCGCCACGCGCTGCTGAATCTCATCCTCGCTCAGCGCCAGCGACGGGGTTCGGTAATCCGGATTCCGCTTCTGTTCACGAGCCAGCTTCCGCTCAGCCTCAATCTCCTCCGGCGTCATGAAACAACGATAGGCATGCCCCACCGCAAGAATCTTGTTTGCATACTCACCATACTGACTCAGACGCTGTGACTGGTACACCAGAGGCTCGTCCGACTCGATCCCGAGCCAGCGAAGCGCCTCAGTGATCGGCTCGATCAATTCGGCCTTCGAACGCTCTTTATCGGTATCCTCTATACGGATGACAAACGCCCCGCCATAGTGACGGGCAAACAGAAAATTGGCTATAGCCGTACGGGCCGTCCCTACATGGAGATAACCCGAGGGTGAAGGGGCGATGCGGACTCTGACTGGTGTTGCGCTCATACGGTAACCTGGTTGTGCTCCATCCTACTGTGGTTGACTTGGCCTGTTGTCGTCATCCCGCCTCTCCGGCGGAGGTTCGGTCGGCGGTGTGTGTGCCGGCGGCTCCGGCTGACGAGGCGGCGGTGGCGGCGGTGTATGCTGATGCGGCGGCGCTCCGGGAGCGGTGGCCGTGTAGCCCCCGGCGGGACCGACACTGGCCGGCCTGGTCGAGGACACCTCCGCGTGTTCCGATGAAACCACCTCAAGATTCAACTCCAGCCCACCAACCAAACGGGAAATTGCATTGTACAACAACGCAGCGATGAACCCCAGAATCGTGTTGAACACCGCCGATCCCAACGAGAACATGATGGGCAGGATTATCACCAGCGCGCCGGTCGATGTCCCCATCGACTGGAATTGCTCCATCGGCATACCCGGCATCTGCGAGGCAATGGCCATGATAAACGAAAACATCAGCGCGTATATCAAACCGACCACGAAGCCGGCGATCAGATTGAACAGAAACAGAATCTTGAACGCGCTCCACAAGCCGATCGATCGTAGTTCATACTTCATGTTTACTCCCGTGCTATGAGTCAACCCACTACCGCTATATGGTACATACGGCGGACCGGCGCAAGAGTGTCAAGCGGTACGGATGATAAATCGCGCATCGACCGCCTTGCACTTGTCCTTGTCCGGCGATACGATGAACGGGTTGATATCAATCTCGTCGAAACACGTGAAATCTCCCACCAGTTGCGACAGGCGAAGTAATGTCTCTTCGATTGTCGCCACATCGACCGGCGGCGCGCCTCGGAATCCGGTCAACAGCGGATACGACCGAATGGTATGAATCATATCCCTGGCACCCTGCGTGCTGAGCGGATGAACCCGGAAAGCGACATCCTTCATCACCTCGACATAGATACCCCCCAGCCCAAACATCATCAGCGGGCCAAACGAGGGGTCGGTGGTCAGGCCAATCACAGTCTCGATACCACCGCCAATCATCTCCTGCATGGCGACAGAGAACGGCTCATCGGTCGTCACACTCTCCTTGACGCGCTTCTGCAACTCCCGAAATGCCTCCCGCACTTCCTTGTCCGAGCGAAGGTCGACAATGACACCACCCGCCTCAGTCTTGTGCAGCATCGTGGGCGTGTTGACCTTCATCACGACCGGGTAACTCATCACCTCGGCCACCTCCACCGCCTCCTTGGCCGAGACGGCATACCTGTATCCAGCCGCAGGGATGCCGTAGGCCTGAAGAATCTGGATCGCCTCGTCGCCAACGATGGTCACTTCCTTGCCACCTCCCGCGATGGCCTTGTTGACGATCTCATCCACCCGCGCTGAGTCTACCTTGAACTTACGGAACTTGGGACGCGGCCGGTCTCGCCACTGCCGGTAACGTTCCAGCCTGGCCAGCACCTTGGCAATCGCCTCAGGGAACCAATACGTGGGA
>CAZXRO010000219.1:0-5120 GCA_964642435.1 uncultured Ignavibacteriales bacterium | reverse complement strand
AACCGAATACCCCAGGGGCGGAGCAATTTCCGTTGTTGGATTGGAATAGACAGCCAGCGAATGGCTGTACAATCCCGGCACGACGGCCAGCAATGCCAGAGCCACCACCGCGGCCGCTCCCAGCCAGCGGGTGGAACGCCACAGAGAAAACAGCGATACGTATTCGTTGAAATTCACCGCCTGCGAGCGCTCCATCGCCTGGCGAAGCGTCGCCTGCATCAATTCGGCAGAGTAACCATAGGTCTGTTTCATGCGCGAGAATTGCAGCGCCGCTACCAGCCGCCCCTTGAGTTCGGGGTGTTTCTGCTCCAGAGAGACCGCCACCTGGTCCACCGTGCCGCCAAACAGGCGCGCCACCGCCAGCCGCCCGAACAGGTAGACAGCTACGCCCCCGGTGAGGACCAGAAGCGAGACCTTCAGCCAGACAGGGACAATCATCACGCCCGCCACCAGCGACAAGACCACCCAGGCAACAGCCAGCGCAGTTGCACTCGTCAGCACGCCGGCTCCAAACCACACCAGTCGCTGCTTGAGCAAGACACGGCGAAGTTTCAAAAGCAGATCTGCGGAGGATGTGACGGTCGTCATAGGCTGTCCTTTCGTGTCGGTGTCGATGTCGGTCGTCGCATGATCATTCTGACGGGTACCGGGCTTCTATAGGTCTTGATCGGCAACTCCCATACGGGGTTGACCGGCAGCGGGAACGCCTGACTAATACAACAGCGCATAGGCCAGGATGTTCACCCCCATACGCATCGCCTCTTCCCGTTTCTCGGGGGGATCATTGTGCACCTGGGGGTCCTCCCAACCATCGCCGATATCGGACTCAATCAACAAGTAGACCACTACCCGCCCATCGATAATGACTCCCAGACCACGCGGCGCGTTGTTATCGTGTTCGTGGATCTTCGGTGGCCCGGCCGGGAAGTCATAGAAACTATGGTACAAGTCGTGGTCAAACGGTATGTCTACCAGTTCGCGTTCCGGGAACAGTTCGGCGATCGCTTGGCGGGCATGTTTCTCCATGCCATACGAATCATTGATAAACAAGAAACCGCCCTGCTGAAGATACCGACGAAGGCGTTGGCGCTCTTCACCGGTGAACTCGATCACCCCGTGGCCGGTGGCGAACAAGAACGGATAACTGAACAGCGAGGCATCCATGATACTGATCTCGTGCTCGGTCGTGTCCATGCGCAGGCAGGTATTCTCCGCCGTCCACCTCAGGAAGTTGGGCAGCGCCGATCGTCCCCAGTACCAGTCCCCTCCACCACTGTAATGCAGACGGGCCACCTTCACGCTCGAAGGTTGCACCAGCCTCTTGTCCTGCTGCAATACCCCCATCTGCTGCAGTTGGCGATCGAGATCCCTCTGGGCCATGACCGGAAGAGCGGTCCCCACAAGCAGGATGGCGGCCAGCCAGCAGGCCGGCGATACTATACAAGTAAATCTGCGCATATACCTAATATACACCTCCAAAGGCCGATTCGTTGACACCATATTGGCCCCGAGCAGACGAAACCCGAAATACCCCGGAAAAAAGAGGCCGGAGACAGACCTTGAAGTCCGCCTCCGGCACTGGAATATCGCAAAGAACCGGTTGCCGGCCGATTATTTGAAGCGTTTCGGCTTCCAGGCTTCCCACTCAACCACAATCGGGCTGGCCACGAAAATGGAGGAATAGGTTCCAACCACCACACCCAGAATAAGCGCCAGCGAGAAGGTCTTCAGTACCTCGCCGCCCAGCACAAACAGAGCTCCCACCACCAGCAAAGTGGTAAGCGAGGTCATCATGGTTCGGGACAACACTTCGTTGATAGACCGGTTCACACCGGGCGCAAACTCGCCTTTGGTACGGAACTTCTTGAGGTTCTCACGGATCCGGTCATATACAACGACGGTATCTGTCAACGAGTAACCGGCCAGAGTCAGCAATGCCGTCACCAGCAGCAAATCAAACTCCAGCCCCAGAATCCAGGTGATCCCGAGTACTACCAGCACATCATGGAAGGTGGCAATCGCCGCCGCGATACCGCTTCGGAAGTCGAAACGGATCCAGATGTAGATGATAATCCCGAACAGCGAGAGCAAGACTGCCTTCTGGGCATCATTGCGAAGTGTCTCACCGACCGCCGGTCCGATAATATGCTGCGAATCAATGCTGAACGTATTGCCCGCAAACGTCTCGGTAATGATCTGCTGGACGCGCTCCAGGCGCTGGGCACCCTCGGCCTCGGTCTCCGGAGCTTTGATCTTGATGATATATGCGTGCGGAACTTCGAAATCAGAGAGCTCCGTGATCTGAGCATCGGGGAATTCCGGCGTAATCGCCGCTCGGACTTCATCAATACTCACGGCCTCATCGAAATGCCCATAGAGCATTGTCCCGCCGGCGAAATCGATACCCAGGTTCGCCTTGCCCGTTATGATCATCGTCAGGGCCGTGATACCCAGAACCAACAACACGGCCGAGAATACAAACGCTATCCTCCTGGCACCAATGAAGTTGATATTGGTATCGCCTATTATTCTAAACATTGTATCTGTCCTTTCCTGTCCGTTAAATGCTCAGGCTCTTGTAGCCCCTGCGGAAATCAAAGACCTGTTTGGTGATCACATACGCCGTGTACAGCGAAATCAACACACCCCAGAACAGCGTGACCGCGAAACCCTTGATAGGTCCGCTGCCGAGCAGGAACAGCGCTCCGGCCGTAATCAACGTTGTCACGTGAGAGTCGAAAATCGCCACGAAGGCGCGTTCGTAACCGGCATCGATCGATGCTCGCACTGTTTTCCCCGTACGCAATTCCTCTCGAATGCGTTCGAAAATCAGCACGTTGGCGTCGACCGAGATACCTATTGTCAGAATAATACCGGCGATACCGGGCATGGTCAAAGTCGCCCCCAATCCGGCCATAACCGCCAGCAAGAAGAACAGGTTGAACATCAGACCGACATCGGCGATAATACCCGAAAGCCGGTAGTACACGCCAATGAACAACAATACCAGCGCCAGACCGATCAATGCCGAGGTGAACCCCTTGTTGATCGAGTCCGCACCAAGGGTCGCCCCAACCACATTCTTTTCTATGATCTCCACCGGAGCCGGCAGCGCACCGGCCTTCAGCACGATCTCCAGGTTGCGCGCGTCTTCCATCTTCGCCGTCGAGCCCATCGTGATCTGCCCCGAACGGCGAATCTTGGAGTTGATAAACGGAGCCGACTCCACCTTGCCATCGAGCACAATAGCCAGTGGCTTGTCGATATTGGCACCGGTCAACTGGGCAAACCGCGCGGCGCCATCACCGGAAAGGCGGAAATCAACCGCATACTTACCGTAGGAATCCTGGCCCAATGCGATATTCTCCAGGAACCGACCCAGAAACTGCACCTTGCGCTTGAGTACATACAGCATGTACACTTCACGGTTGTCGCGAACCTCCGGGCGGGTCGACCAGGCAAACTGGATATCGATCGGGATGACATTGCGGACTTCCTCCATGCCCAGCCAGCGATTAACCAGTTCACGGTCTCTCTTGCTGACCACGAATCCCGGCCAGGCGGTGTTGGTCTGCTGCGAGAACAGAGCGATCTGAAGCCGACTGGAAACCGGGGTTTCCTCTTCCTCAAGCGCCACATCCTGTTCTTCAAAACCGAACAACTCGGTCGTGTCCACGGTAGTGTCGCCCATCAATTCAGCGAGCACCGCAGCATCAGTTTGTGTCGTCTCAGCCGGAGCCTCTTCCTCCTGGACCGCCTCACCCGGAGCCTCATCCGTCTCGGCGGCATCGTCCGTATCAGTGACACCTGCCCGCTCCATCTCATGCTCATGAACGACTGAATCAATCTTGCTGATCACCAGATTGGCGTCCTCGATCGAGGCCATCAGCTTGAACTCAAGCAACGCTGTCTGGCCAATCAGGTCCTCGGCCCGCTCAGCATCCGTGTAACCGGGAAGGTCCACAATGATGCGGTCCTCTCCCTGTTTCTGAATCGTCGGCTCCGCCACACCAAGCCCGTCAACACGGGTGCGGATGACCTGGATAGCACGATCGACCGCGTCCTCGCGGGCGCCCTGATCCAGTTCCTCCATCTTCACCCGGAGGACAACATGGATCCCGCCCTGGAGGTCAAGACCGAGCCTGATAGCTTTCTGTTGAAGCTCCAGAAGAGCCCCGGGATCTTCCTCTTGCAGCTGCTGCTGATCCTCTTCGGACATCGTCCATAGCCTGAACGTATCCAGGAAGGCAAACACAGCCACAACAACCAGAAGCAGCGTGATAATTATGCGCCAGTTCTTGCTGGACATGAGGTTTCCTTTCTCGCTTGTACGTACTACGTCTATTAGTAAATGTATTCTTATTGTCTTGGAGAATTAGTGGCGAGTCGTCTCAAGAAGGCGCAGACGACCTCGAGAGGGCACCGTTAGCTGGTGCCGGAGGGACGGGCGCCAACCAGCGTGAACTGGCGGCCCAGATGTGAATTGACCAGCGATGCGGTCGCGATAGTCGGCGGTCCGTGGGCCTGATCAGCCATCGATACTATAGTCACCGGTGTCGCGGCCATCTCTCGAAGGATCGACCGGGAACCGGAATCAGATTTCAATATGAAAGAAACGGCATATCCCGCAGGCTCGCCGTTCGGGCCCCCGTAATCGACCATACTGTCACCGGCCTCCTCAGGTGCCGGCGGTCCCTGTACCAGTTCCGCGCCGGCCCACTGGCCCTGCCCCTGGTCATCACCGGGCACGCCCGGGAACAGGCGCATAGCCGCGCTGGCCCCCGAAGCCAACAGGGCACAAATCACCAGGAGCGTTATCATCGTGCGCCCACAGTGAACAATCTTTTTCAGTCGTCTATTCATATGACATCCAAGTCTGCGGAATATATCGCCAACGGGAAACTTGTCAATCAAATACCGGCCAAAACCTCGCAACAAATTGCCTATCCGTTGACAATCGAGGTGTCGGGTTATAGCTTAACCTACCATCAATAGTACGGATATGAGTAAATATCGGCCCTTGTGAAAAATACGTTAGGAGACGCCATGCGGCACCGGATACCTACCTTCGAACTCTCTGTGCACACCTTGCTTCTGGCCATAGTGGCGACACTGATCCT
>CAZXRO010000218.1:0-5129 GCA_964642435.1 uncultured Ignavibacteriales bacterium | reverse complement strand
CAGCGATTTGCACGGCGGAATTGAAGTTTGCGGGGATGACGACGCCGTTTTCGGACGCTTGTGAGCAGATGCGTTCGGTGGTGTCGGCATCGAGTCCCATCAGGGCGGCCATGGTACCCGGGTTCTTCTGGCAGGCTTCTTCCATGAGCGCGGCTCGGCGGACGACGGCCTTGATGGCATCTTCGTAGGTCATAGCCCCGGCAACGGCGAGGGCGCCGTATTCGCCGAGCGAGTGGCCGGCGGCAAAATCGAATGCCGGCAGCTTATCGCCGAGAATGGTCAGCACGGCGAGTGAGTGAACGAGAATGGCCGGCTGAGTGAAGCGTGTTTGTTTGAGTTTCTCCGGGGGACCTTCGAACGAGAGGCTGGCGAGGTCTTCTCCGATCAGTTCGGAGGCAAAGGAATAGAGTCGCTGCACCTCGGGAGAGGCGTCGTAGAGATCTTTGCCCATCCCAACGTATTGGGAGGCCTGTCCGGGGAAGAAGAGTGCTGTTTTTGACATATTGGTACTACAGTTTTGCTGTTATCGGGTTCACCAGTTCACGACGGTAGCGCCCCAGATGAGACCGCCACCGAAGGCGACCATGAGGACATTATCGCCGGGCTTGATTCGTCCGGAGCGATTGGCCTCGTCGAGCGCCAGCGGGACTGAGGCTGCTGATGTATTACCGTACTTTTCAATATTTACGAAGACTTTATCGCGTGTTATACCGAGTCGCTTCGTGAGGGCTTCGATGATGCGGATATTGGCCTGATGGGGCACGACCAGGTCGATGTCGGCTGGTTTCAGTCCGGCCATTTCGATGGCCTTCAGTCCGGCGTCGCACATTTCCCTGACAGCGACCTTGAACACATCGCATCCTTCCATCATCACTTTATCGGAGCCATCGAACGGGTAGCTTTCGTCGATGGGATTGACGGTTCCCCCGGCGGGGATCCAGAGCAGTTCTCTGAGCTGGCCATTGGACTTGAGGCATGATGATTTCACGCCGTGTCCATTGTTGGCTGTCTCGACGACAGCGGCGCCTGCGGCATCGCCGAAGAGGACGCAAGTTGAGCGATCGTTCCAGTTGACGATCGAGGAGAGCTTTTCGCCGCCGACGACGAGGGCACGGTCGATCATGCCAGCCTCAATCTGACCTCGGGCCATGGTAAGCCCGGTGATGAATCCGGCGCAGGCGGCGACGATGTCGAAGGCGACGGCATTTGGCAGGCCAAGTTTTTCCTGCACGGCGCAAGCGGTTGACGGCAGCTGGTAGTCCGGGGTGACGGTTGCAACGATGAGCATTTGGACGTCGTGGCGATCCACGCCGGCCATATCGAGGGCGCTGATACACGCACCGAGGCAGAGGTCTGAGGTACTTGTCTTGTCATCAGCGACACGCCGTTCCTTGATGCCGGTGCGAGTGGTGATCCACTCGTCGGATGTATCGACTCGCTGTTCCAGATCAGTGTTCGTCAGACGCTGCGGCGGAATAGACGATCCCGTCCCGATTATTCTCGCGCTTCTGGTCAGTTGCATTGTCTCTTCCAAAGTGGTTAGTCTCCAGTTCCGCCTGCGTCCTTTCGAGAACCCGTTTCGAAACCATATCGTAGGCAACCCTGATGGCATTGAGTATTGCCCGGGCATTGGAAGAACCGTGGCAGATGATCACCACGCCATTCACTCCGAGAAGTGGTGCGCCGCCGGATTCGGCGTAGTCGAACTGTTGCTTCATACGTCGGAGGAATGGCAGTAGCAGCGTGGCGCCGATACGCGAGAAGATATTGGTTTGGATTTGTCGCTGCATTGATTTCGCCAGCATAGGTCGCAGTGACTCTGCGAACTTCAGCAGGATATTGCCGGTGAAGCCATCGGTTACTGCGACATCGGCCATACCCGCGAGGATATCCCGTCCCTCGATATTGCCGATAAAGTTTATTTTTGTGTCGGACAGTAGCTTACGAGCGTTGAAGATCAGTTCGTTACCCTTGGAGCGTTCTTCACCGATAGAGAGCAATCCCACTCGAGGTGCTTCGTGGTTGAAGATAACCTGAGAATAGACTGAGCCCATTATGGCGAACTGGGACAGGTGGAGTGGTTTGCAGTCGGCATTGGCGCCGACATCGAGCACAACGGTGGAGCGGCCGGTCCAAGTGGGGAATAGGGATGTAATGGCCGGTCTGGCGACACCGCGGATACGTCCGAGTGTGAGCAAGGAGCTGGCCATGACGGCCCCGGTATTGCCGGGGGACACAAAGGCGTCGGCGTGCTTTTCCTTGACGAGTTTCAGGCCGACGGAGATGGAGCTGCTGCGCATTCGGGCACCATCGGTGGCCGACATGTGCATGGGCACCTCGGTTTCGGCATGCTGAATACTGACGTTTTGGGCAAGCGGTTCTTTGCCTTCGAGCGCGGCCTCAAGTTGGTCCTGTCGACCGACGAGCACGACATCGAGCAGATCCCGAAAGCTCTCGGCAGCATCGAGACCACCTTGCATGATGGCCTGGACACCGGCGTCGGACCCCATTACGTCGAGGGCTATTCTTGGGCGCTTACTACTCACCATAGTCCGGCGATTACTTTCACAGTACCCTTATGTTGGCGGCGGTTATCACCTGGAGGTCAGGTGGATACGGGCTGCCGATTATACCTCTTTGGGGGTGATAATCTGTCGTCCCTTGTAGTATCCACAGGACGGACAAATGTGGTGCGGCAGCTTGGGGTTGTGGCACTGCGGGCACTCGGAAACGTTGGGCATCGTCACTTTCCAGTTGGTACGGCGTTTGCGCCCGCGGGTTCGGGAGTGACGTCTTTTGGGTAGAGCCATGATGCGAAGTCCTTTGGCTAACTATTGTTGTGACCTGTCTAACAGTCGTTTCAGCTCATCCCAACGCGGGTCGGTTCTACCGGCCTTGCAGGAGCACGATCGTTCGTTCAGATTCCCGCCGCATTTTGGACACAGTCCCCGACAGTCATCGGAGCAGATCGGTTTCATTGGGCTGGCCAGAATCAGTGCCTGGCGAACCAATTCGGTGATATCCGCTCGGAGTTCGTTTCGTGTAAACCAGGCATAGTCTTCATCATCCAGAACATCGTTCTGGTCGGGCTGTTCCTCACTGGCGCGGACAATGAAGTCGATTGGCGCCTCGAGTTCGACCTGGAAGGTGCCCAGACATCTGGCACATTCCATATCGACAGTCCCAAAGACGTGTCCCTGGCAGAAGAACTCGTCATCGGTCTTCTGGACACTGAGTTTGGCGGATACTTTCCGAACATTCTTGAAGCTTTCGAACTCGAGCTTCATCCGGGCTGGATCCTCGGTAATTTCAACCGTTGCTGGAAACGATTCTATGTCTGTAAGATCTAATATCATAGCCTAAGATGGTACGCAAGGACGGGTCAAAAGTCAAGCGGAAAGCATTGGTTCAAGGTCTTAGGGTTCAATAGCTTAACGGATTTCGACCAAGTCGCGGCGGGAGTCAAAGGTTGTCGGGGTTGCGCGCCGGGGCTTGGGAGCAAAAGAGAACCGGCCGCGCCGGCGACCGGTTTTCCAATCTAAGCTTATGACCTAAAAGTGTTTAGTGAGTTTCCTTGAAGACCCTCACCCGGGCCTGTGCACGCTGAAGCGCCGCTCTGGCTCGAGGCAGATCGATCGAGGAATCCTCGTGCGATTTGCTTGAGAGGTTTACCAGGCGGTCTTTGGCACGTTCGTAGGCCTCCTGTGCGCGCTCGATATCGATTTCGTTGGCGCGCTCCACGGCATCGCATAGGATCGTGGCGGTGTTGTTGGAGACCTCGAGGAACCCATTGGTAGCCGCCATGACTTCGACCTTATCGTCTTTGTCGCGGAACTCCAGACGGCCTGGCTGCAGGGCGGTAATCAGGGGTGCATGATTGCTCAGTACACCCAGGTACCCTTCGGACCCGTGGACGACCAGCGAGGCGACCTCGCCATCGTAGAACACTTTCTCCGGTGTGACTATAGACAAACGAAACATGCTCTATCTATCACTTTTTCGAGTCTTCGTAACGCTGCAGGACTTCATCGATATTGCCGGCCATATAGAACATTTGTTCACCGATATGGTCCAGTTCTCCGTCGACGATCATCCTGAAGCCCTTGACGGTATCCTCTACCTTGACATAGACGCCCGCTCTGCCGGTGAAGGCCTCAGCGACGAAGAACGGCTGTGACAGGAAGCGCTGGATCTTTCGAGCGCGCTGCACTGTCTGGCGGTCTTCTTCGGACAACTCATCCATACCGAGGATAGCGATGATATCCTGCAGGTCTTTGTAGCGCTGGAGGATCATCTGGACCGCACGGGCGACATTGTAGTGTTCTTCTCCGACGATAGCCGGATCCAGAATGCGGCTGGTTGAATCGAGTGGATCTACCGCAGGATACAGGCCAAGCTCAGCGATCTGTCGAGAGAGCACGGTGGTAGCATCGAGGTGCGAGAAGGTTGTTGCCGGTGCGGGGTCGGTCAAGTCGTCGGCGGGGACGTAAATGGCCTGTACGGAGGTAATGGATCCGGCCTTGGTGGAGGTAATCCGTTCCTGCAGGCCACCCATTTCAGTGCCGAGGGTTGGCTGATACCCTACTGCAGACGGCATACGTCCAAGGAGCGCGGACACCTCGGAGCCGGCCTGCACAAAGCGGAAGATATTATCGATGAAGATCAGGGTATCCTGGTGCATATCGTCGCGGAAGTATTCGGCCATAGTGAGGCCGGAGAGGGCGACGCGCAAGCGGGCACCGGGAGGTTCGTTCATCTGACCGAAGACCATGGCGGTACGTTCGATAACGCCGGACTCGGTCATTTCCAGCCAGAGGTCGTTACCTTCACGAGTTCGTTCACCGACACCGCAGAACACGGAGTAGCCGCCGTGCTCGGTAGCGATATTGTGAATGAGCTCCTGAATAATAACGGTCTTCCCTACGCCGGCGCCGCCGAACATACCGACCTTACCGCCTTTGAGGTATGGTTCGAGCAGGTCGATGACCTTGATACCGGTTTCAAACATCTCAGCCGAGATTGCCTGATCCTCGAACGACGGAGCCGGACGATGAATGGGGTTCTTGGGCGTATTGGCGGCGATGTCGCCTTTGCCGTCGATAGGGCGTCCGAGCAGGTCGAACACACGT
>CAZXRO010000217.1:0-5146 GCA_964642435.1 uncultured Ignavibacteriales bacterium | reverse complement strand
CACCGGTTAGACCTCGATGTGGGTGTTTTCCGAGGCAGCGATATCGGCTATCCCGGAGTGCCGAATGACTCCACACCTTACTGGTTCTTCTACCCGGAGCACAACCGCGACAACTTTTCCGTGAAGTACACCGGTGATGGTTTGACCGACAAGATGACGCGGCTTGAGTCTAAGTTCTACTACCAGAAGATTTCGAAGGACTTCCTGACTGATTTCTTCGGTGAAGTGGTTTCGGCCGGTCAGCCGTTTCCGGCCTCGGAGGTGGCGTTGCTAACCTCGCTCAATCGCACCGAGGTGACCAAGTATGGATGGAATTTCCAGGAGCTTTATAGCCTGGATCGCGCGACGCAGTTGACGTTTGGATTTGACCTCGTGCGTGAGGAAATCGAAGGATTCTCGACCAGTCGCACCCGACTGAGCGGGTTCAACCCCGGTGTTGGCTTTGCTGATACGACCATAGAGAAGGAGACCGGCTCGCCGGTTCCTGAGAATACCTGGCATTCGCTCGGCTTGTACCTGTCCGGGGACCACCAGTTCAATAGTGCCACGATTAGCGCCGGAGCCCGGCTTGACAACTACTGGGTGAACACCGAGGAAACCGAGGGCTATGTCGACGATGACGACGAGATGCTGCCGACTACGGATGATCGCTATTCCGCGATCAATGGATCGCTGGGGTTGATTTATCCGATTGGGCAGGGGGTCAATCTCGTGACGAACATTGGTACGGCCTATCGTGTCCCCAACGTTGTGGAGCGCTTCTATTATGGAAGCGCTTCGGGGCGACAGACCCGCCCCAATATCGATATTGAGCCCGAACGGTCAGTGACGGTTGATTTCGGTGTGAAGGCGGTCCACGGCTACATAAACTACTCCTTGATCGGTTTCTACTCGGACTACTCCAACCTGACGCAGTTGCAGCGATTCGATTCGATCCCCAGTCATGGTGGTTTCAGCAGCCTGTGGCGGTACGAGAATGTGGAGGATGTGATGATCAGCGGGTTCGAGGGAATTGTTGAAGGCAATTTCGACAACGGGTTGTATGGCAGCCTGAGCCTGACATATCAGTACGGACAGGACGAGAGTCAGGACAAGCCGTTCTTCGTTTCACCGTTCAAGACGATGTTCACACTCGGCTACCGTCTTGGGGAACATGATGCCTTTGGTGAGTTCTCGATCCGTCAGGTGGGTGATCAGGACAGGATCGCCGAGGTATCCACGCTTGATGATATTGCTACCGACGGGTATACGACAGTCAGTTTGTCTGCCGGAATCCGTCTGGTGGAGCAGGTGCGTCTGTCAGTAACGGTCAACAACCTGTTCGATGAAATCTACTCGGAACCGTTCAACGGGCGCAATCCAGATAATCCCATTGCGGAGCCTGGCCGGAACATAATTCTTTCGGTCAGCTCCAACCTGTAGTGCTTGTCCGGCGGACTGGACCTCCTGCCGGCTGGTTTGCAAGGGTCGGGCCTTCGAGGCTCGGCCCTTGTTTTCTTGGTTGGTCTCATGTTACTGCTGAGATTGCAAACTGCAGGTGGCCAGATGGGGTATTGCTTTCATAGAAGCTGCACTTGAAGTCACACTTGAGTGTCGGCCCGGTGTGCAAATTATGAACATGGTTGCAGCAAGCAGGTCCACGCAGACTCTGCGTATCCGTAACTTCTTGTCCTGCAATTTACTTAGTCGATCATACCGGAAGAAAACCACAGGGGCATGCTGTTTGCTGATAGAAGATTCAGTCTGAGAAGAGATTCTCAGATAGTTTGTTAGACCAGACCCCCGCCTGACCAACGGGGGTTTTTTATTGTCTTTTTGCAGCTTGCGGCCTCGACAGTCCATTAGGCGGTCAGAAATAATCATGTTGACCTTTCCCTGAGCCAAGCCCTTAATTGACGTCAGAATGAAGCGAGTCTTGCGGTCAATACTCATTGTCATTGTCATACTGATCCTTGCCGTGGCCGGTTATTACATTTATGACGTGACACGCCAACCGGGTCGCGCCGAGTTGCTGGGTGAGATTTGTCATGCTGAGGATATCCGGCAGGTGACGCCTGCGCTTTCCGGGGCGCTGGATCATCCGGACCCGGAAATCCGAGGTCGGGCGGCGCTGGCGCTGGGGCGGATCAATGCGCCCGGGGCCGGCAGGACGTTGCTGGGTATGCTGGGGGATTCTGTTGAGTCCGTGGCCAGCCTGGCGGCTTTCGGATTGGGACAGACGGATCAAAGCCAGTACGCCGATGACCTTCTTGACATAGCTATCGATCTGCCAACCACACTGCTACCGCCGCTGATTAGTGCCGCCGGGCGGTTGGCCGACACCAGCCAACCGGAAGTGATTTCACAGCTGGTGACCTTCCTGTCGCACCCTGCACCGCAGGTTCGGGCGGCCACATGCCGGGCGCTTTTCTATGCCGGGGATCGATCGACCACCTCGGCGGTGGTGAATATGGCAGTAGCGGAGACCGACCGCGAGGTCCGCCTTGCGGCGTTGTATCTTCTGGCACGGTTTGGTGAGTCGGCCGGCGAGCAGTTGTATGTTTTCTTCCTGGCCGACCCTGATCCGTTCGCCCGCCAAACGGCGGTTCGCGGGCTGGGGCATATCGGGGGTGAGCAGGCGACTCATTATCTGGCGATCGCCCTCAATGACCGTGATCCATCGGTGGTAGCTCAGGCGATACGGGAGCTGGGGAAACGATCCGGCGCTCAGGCCCGGGAGCAGTTGGCCCGCAAGCTGAGCGACGAGCAGGACCCGCGTTTGATCCGGCTGTTGCTGGAGACGATGCTTGAGCAGGAGAATGCCGGCGGCATGCAGACGGCGCATCGAGTCCTGGACGGTGGCTACGAGTATGCGCTGGTGGGAACGGCGCTCAAATACCTGGCAGCGTTCGACGGTGAGCGGGCGATTGCAACGGTTGACTCGGTTGCACATGCGGGAGGCCCTTATCTACGGGCCGCATGTGCCGATGCTTACGGGCGGATGGCGCGATCAAATCTCGTGACGAGGATTGCCGTCTTGTTCAACGATGAAGATCCACTGGTGCGCAGGGTAGCTTTCGAGAACCTCACGACGATCGACGCGCAGAACAGGCGCTTCTATATAGACAAGGCGCTGTATGACCCTGATTTCACGGTGGTGGCACAGGCTGTCGAGCAAATCAAGACATTCGGTTTTGCAAGCTACCTGCCCGCGCTGGCGACACTGATGTCCATGCCGGTGGATACCGATGTGGATGTACGTCGGGCGATCCTGGAGACAGCAGCCTTCTTTTTGCGGGAGAACCCTCAGGATTCAACAGCGCGCCAGATTCTCATCGATGGGATCATGGATCCGCAGTACGTGGTTCGTCGGGCGGCTGCGCAGGCTTACTTGCAGGTGCTTGATGAAGACCGGCAGGCGATGGTACCCCCGGCTCCGGCTCGGTATTCGGCCGGCAAGATCGAGGACGCGTTTGACAAGTACGAGCGCAATCCATTTGCCGAAATCGTGACGACGAAGGGCGTGATCAAGCTGGAGCTTGATTTCGAGTCGGCGCCTTTGACGGTGATGAATTTCATTGATCTGGCGGGTGAGGAATTCTACCGCGGGTTGATATTCCATCGAGTCATTCCCGGTTTTGTGGCTCAGGGCGGCTGTCCCCGTGGCGATGGCTGGGGCGGGCCGGGGTATCACATCCGCAGTGAGCACAACCGGTTACCGTTCGAGCGCGGTTCAGTGGGGATGGCGACTTCCGGCAAGGATACCGGGGGCTCGCAGTTCTTTATTGCGTTGTCACCGCAGCCACATTTGACTGCCAACTATACTCTGTTCGCCCATGTAATCGAGGGAATGGATGTGGCCGAGCAGTTGGTGGAGGGAGATATGATTGAATCGATTACTATCGTCGAGGGGGCGATATGAGGGGGCCTGTCTCTGTGTCCCTGAGATGGCTGCCTGCGGTGTGGTTGCTTAGCATGATGATCATGCTTGTGGCGGGCAGCCCTGCCGCCCAGGAGGAGCGAATCGATCCGCACGCGATAATAGAGCAAATCCTGACGGTTCACCAGGGTCAGCAATCGCGGATTGAGGATATCACGTTCGAGGCTGAGTATGTCGAGGGCGAGGAAACCGATGAGGGATTTGTGGAAAAGGTGCGGCTGGTCAAGACGATCCATGTTAAGTATGTCGAGGACTCGGCTTTGTATCACGAGGAGTTCCTTGAGTACTACAAGGACGGCGAGCGCCAGTCGGCTGAAGAGCTTGAGAAAGAGGCGAAAGAGCAAATCAAGCGGCGCACAGAGCGGAACCGTCGCACAGCCGCGCACCCGATGGTGGAGCCGTTCTATCCGCAAGAGGCTGAGCACTATGAGATTACTTACGAGGGTGTGAATTACGATGATGTCGAGGGGCATATCTGCCACGAGTTTGTGGTGCGGTCGAAGATTGAGGATGCGGACCATATTAACGGGACGTATTACTTCGATGCGGACACGTTCCGGTTAGTACGGTGTGATTTCTCGCCGGCGAAGCTTGTGAAGAAGACTTTCTTCCGACTCAACAGGCTGGATATGACAATTGATTACGGCTTCGATGTCGACAGTACGTGGTGGCTGCCGACTCGCTTTGAGATTGAGGGTGCCGGCAAGGCCGGGATCTTTTTTGGGGTAAATTTCTCTGGAACAGAGTATTTCCGCAATCCGCGGGTCAATACCGGACTCGCCGATTCACTTTTTGAGGTTACTTATGACTGATACCAGCCCTGATATTCGATTCAAACTGGTGGCTGTTGATATTGCTGAGGGTCTGAATGTGATCTTTGGTATGTCGCATTTCATCAAGACGGTAGAGGATCTCTATGAAGCGTTGGTGACCTCGTCTCCTTCGCTGAAATTCGGAATCGCTTTTTGCGAGGCGTCCCAGAAACGGTTGGTGCGTACCGACGGCAACGATTCTGAGTTGATCGATATGGCAACCAAGGCGGCGCGCGATGTTGGCTGTGGGCATTCGTTCTTCATCTATTTGCGCGATGGATTCCCAATAAATGTACTCAACCAGGTCAAGCAAGTCCCTGAGGTGTGCCGGATCTTCTGCGCTACCGCGAACCCGCTGCAGGTGATTGTTGCCGAGACGAACCAGGGACGCGGTGTGCTGGGAGTGGTTGATGGC
>CAZXRO010000216.1:0-5177 GCA_964642435.1 uncultured Ignavibacteriales bacterium | reverse complement strand
CGTCCCTGCGCGCCTGACGGCGCGGCGGTCCTCGCAATGACTCGGATGAGGATGTCGCAGACGTGATGGGAGGACGCCGATGGCATCCTGCCTTTCACAGACAATTCTATGGATATCAGACGGCAGGAGCCCGACGGGGTCCTGCCCTACATTCACTGTGAGGTCACAGTGAGTCGACATGGCACCAGGAGGCGCGGGGGAGCTGGTTCTCGATCAGGTTGTGGTCGCGGAGCAGGCCGCAGGCGAGGGGCATGTTGTCATAGCGAAGCATAACGAAGCCCAGGCGACAGGTGGTGGTCTGCGCGGGGTCGACCGTGATGGACTCGCCGGAGATATAGCGGCGGGTCTGGTCCTTGGTGAGATCGACAATCTCGCGGGTGACGTGGTGGCCAAACAACTGCAGCAGGGCGCTTGAGGGTTTGACGGTACGTTGCACCCGGGCGATCAGGCAGCCTGCGGAATCGGGGGTGGGGTTGGCGATTGTGTGGTGTGGCCCCAGATGAATGCGGCTGCGAGATGAGTAGTAGAAGCGGTAGGGTTCCCAGAGTGACGGGTCGAGGCCGAAGCGTTCATGCAGGTAGGCTATAACGCGCTGTTGGATGTCGGGGGGGCAGATTGTCATGTCTTGCTTATCCTGGCCATGAAGAAGCCATCGGTATTGTGGATATGCGGCCAGAGGCGGGCGGAGTCTTTGACTCTCGTATCATAGTCGCGTCCTTCGAACTGGGTGAGGCCGGGGCTGAGCGTGATACCATCGATAGTGACCGGTTCGATAGTTGCGTGTGGTTTTTCGCGCAGCAGGGTGTCGATGACGGCTTCGTTCTCCTCGGGGGCCAGTGAGCAGGTGGAATACAGGAGTACGCCGCCGGGGCTGAGCAGGTCGAACGCACGCCGGATGAGCTGTTGCTGCAGCGAGGCGTGACCATCGAGCAGCGCCTCCTGCCAGCGCAGCAGCAGGTGAGGGTTCTTGCGAAGGGTGCCCTCGGAGCTGCAGGGGGCATCGAGGAGAATGACCGGGAACTGATCCTGGGGCCATTGGCGCAAATCGTGGTTGGTGGTGACGCAGTTGAGCACGCCCTGTCGTTCGAGGTTGAACTTGAGGGCGCGGATGCGTCCGAACTGTTTGTCATTGGCGATTAGGATGCCTTTGTTGGTCATCATGGCGGCAATCTGGGTTGTTTTGGAGCCGGGGGCAGCGCAGGCATCGAGGACGCGTTCGGCGGACCGCAGCTCTTCCTTGAGCGCCAGGGGGGGCAACATGGAGGCCAGTTCCTGCATATGTATGTGTCCGAGGACCTGGGGCAGCATGAGCGGTTCAGGGCGCGGGGCATTCGCCGGATAGGCCTCGATGACAAAGGCGTCCTCGTACCAGGGTACTGCTTGCAGGCGGCAGCCGTAGGATTCGATTTTCTCGCGGATGGTGACCGGGTCGGCCTTGAGGCGGTTGACGCGGAAACTTTTTCGAGGTGGGCGCAACAGGGCCTCGGTAAGGGCCGCGGGGTGTTCGACGAGGCTGTGGTAGCGCTCGATCATTCGCGCGGGGAAGGTGGGTAAGCTGTTGTTGTCTGGTCGGTTTCTGTCCATAAGGGATTCTCGGGGCTACCCGAATATGCCAGATATCCGGCGGGTGGCAAGTCAATTCGGTGTTGAGTGAGGTTGTTGCGGGGTTGTATTAGTTCTTGATGAGGTGAACAAAAATGATTGACACGGGAAGAATATCCAGCTTTTTTGCAGTTACTGTGAAACCCCGGTCTGCGTTGGTCGTAGACCGTTTAATATACATGAGACGATAACCCATAACAGACCACGCTGGAGGACGACTCCACATGATTAACATGATGAACAAAGTGTATCGTGGTGAGCAGGCAGGGCTGTCTCTTTGCGGCCCGGGCGGAGGGTTATCGATCACGTGAAATATTTCACAAGGTGACTTTGATTCCCCGCCGTGCCACAAGAGTTCGGCGGGGATTTTTTCTGCCCACCGGACTGTACAAAGCATTGTTTGGCAGTAACTTGACTTTGACAGGAATATAATCATGACGGCAGAGTTTTTTGAAAACGAAGAGATGACTGAGCAGGAACAGGACGTGACCTTTGGTCATGCGTTTCGAGCTCTGGTCCCATATATACAGGCTCATCGCAAGCGGTTGTTTGTTTGCCTGCTGCTTCTGTTTGGTACGACAGCGATGTCGCTGGCCTGGCCGTGGTTGGTGCAGAAGGCGATTGATGGTCCGTTGACCGAGCAGCTCTCGCGTGATCTTGCCTCGCGCACGTTCATGCCGTTGGTAGCATTCGGTGTGGCGATTCTGTTGATCCAGGCGACTAATCTTGTCTTTCAGTATTTTCAGCGGATCAAGCTGGAGACGGTGGGACAGGATATTATGCTGAATCTGCGCAGGACGCTGTTTCGGCACATCCTCCGGCAGGACATATCGTTTTTTGACAAGCACCCGGTTGGCCGTTTGATGGCGCGGGTGGAGTCGGATACGGAGTCGCTGCGGCTGTTGTTCACCAACACAGTGGTGCTGGTTGTTGGCGACCTGGTGCTGATTTTGGGTATCTGGTCGGTGATGATCTATATGGAATGGCGGCTGGGCCTTCTGGTTTCCGGGCTGTTTCCGGTGATTATCGGGCTGGTGTACATTTTCCACAAGATCACCACGCACCGCTTCCTTGAGGTGCGCAAGCGGATGGCGGCCATCACGGCAACCCTGGCGGAGTTTCTGCACGGGATGTCGATTGTGCAGATTTTTCATCGCGGTGACTATGCCCGTGATCGGGTGTACCGGGTAAACGAGCGGAAGTTCAGCGAGGATGCGTATGTGAATGTTGCGGTGTGCATATTCTTCAACACGCTGTTCTTCCTGGAATATGTCAAGATCGGCATGGTGCTCTTTCTGGGTGTCCTGTGGGGAATCACTCCCGGGACGATCGTGTTGTTCATCCTGCTGATCTGGCGCGAGTTTGACCCGATTGCCCGTACGGCGGACCAGTTGGGATCATTCCAGAAGGGTATAGCCGGTGCGCGGCGGATATTCTCGCTGCTGAATGTTCAGCCGCGGTTGAACCCGCCAGAGACGCCGGCCGACTGGGATGGGCTGAAAGAGGGCATACGGTTTGAGCATGTCTGGTTTTCGTATACCGATGATGAGGACTGGGTGCTCCGGGATGTCAGTTTCGAGATACCTGTCGGCAAGCGTATAGCGCTGGCGGGTGTAACCGGAGGCGGGAAGTCGACCATTATCTCGCTGCTGCTTCGGATGTACGATCCGCAACGTGGCCGGATTCTGGTCGACGGGATCGATGTCCGCGAGCTGGATCTCGAGAAGCTTCGTCGCAGCTTCGCCCTGGTGCTTCAGGATATCATCCTGTTCCCGGGGACAGTTGAGGCGAATATCGGGCTGGAGGCCGACGGCCTGACCCGCGAGCGGATTGTTGCCGCCTCGCGGACGGTGGCTGCGGACCGGTTTATTACTCGTTTGCCTGAGAAATACGATACAGAGGTAAGCGAAAAGGGATCGAACTTCAGTCGGGGGGAACGTCAGCTTCTGTCGTTCGCCCGGGCGTTGGTGGTCAATCCGGACTTGTTGATCTTGGATGAGGCGACCAGCTCGGTCGATCCGGAAACGGAGCGGACGATCCAGGCCTCGCTCAAGCGGCTGATGAAGGGCCGCACCTCGCTGATCATTGCACACCGGTTGTCGACGATTCTCGATGTTGACCAGATTTTGGTGCTTCGGCGGGGGGAGATTGTGGAACGTGGGACGCATACGGAGTTGCTGCTTCAGGGCGGGTACTACTCCAAGCTGTTCCACCTGCAATTCAAACATGCCAATGGAGAAGTGAGTCGTGTTGAATAAATTCAAATGGTTGTGGCGGTTTTATCGCCACTACCCGAAGGTGATTGCGATCCTGCTGATAATGACGCCGTTGCAGGTGATGATCGCGGTGACAATACCGCGGATGGTGGGATTTACGGTTGACTATCTCAAGCAGGGTGCGGTGCCGGATCACTGGCTGGCCCGCACAGCGGTTGATTTTGGTGGTCTTTTGAGCCTGAGCCCGGGGCAGTCATTCGGGCTGATGTTTGTGGCGATGGGACTGGTGGCGGTCATGCTGTACGCCTACTTCCAGTCGTGGCGGGCGTGGATGAACTGCCGGCTGGAGTGGCACTTTCGGCAGGATTCGTTTGACCGGATAACGGATAAGGGACCGGATTTCTTCAACCAGTTCCGCACCGGTGATCTGGTCACACGGTTGACCGATGATGTCGCGGAGAAGCTGTCGTGGTTTGCCTGCAGTGGTATTTTCCGGTTCTACGAGGCAACGTTGTCGGTAGTGCTTATTATCATCATGATGGTGAGTATTGACCCTGTGATCACGATGTGGACAGCGGGGCCTCTGCCGCTGCTGGTATTGATCTTCACGCGGACGGCATCGTTGCTGGACCGTCGGTATGACGCGCTGCAGAAGAGCATTTCTGCGGTTAACGACACCATGGAGGCCTGTTTTTCGGGAATCCGTGTGGTCAAGGCGTATGTGCGCGAGGCGGCCCAGCGGGCCGGGTTTGACACGGCGACGGAGGAACGTCGTCAGGCCGAGATCGCGACGGTGAAATCCTGGACGATTATCGAGTCGCTGTATCACTATATCTGGCAGTTTGCGGTCGTGGTGGTGCTGTTTGTCGGCGGGTACAAGGTGATGTTTTCAGGGCTGTCTTTGGGTGACATGGCCACGTTCATATACTATGTGACCTGGCTGGTCTTCCCGATGTTCGATGTCGGGCAGTTTCTGGTGAAGTCACGTCAGTCGGCGGTATCGATCAACCGCCTGGTTGAGATGGAAGAGGTCGAGCCGCTGGTGGCGAATGACGGGTCGGTGGCCGGAAACGGTAACCTTCAGGGACCGCTGGTGTTTGACCACGTGAGTTTCGGGTTTGACGGCAGCGAGCGCCGGATAATCGACGATGTGTCGTTCACGATCGACAGTGGCGAAACAGTGGCTGTGGTCGGGCGGGTTGGCTCCGGCAAGAGCTGGCTGGTGAACATGATCCCGCGCCTGGTGGATCCAGTCGAGGGTCGGATTACCTTGAGCGGCCATGACCTGCGTGAATTCAAGCTGGAGGATTTGCGGCGGAATATTGGTTATGTACCACAGGAGCCGGTGCTGTTCTCGGA
>CAZXRO010000215.1:0-5231 GCA_964642435.1 uncultured Ignavibacteriales bacterium | reverse complement strand
AACCGCCGCGTGTCAGTGCATCCAACGGCCGAGGTCGACGGTGACTTTCTCAAGGACTTCTATGGCCGATCGGTCCGGCTCGTCCGCCACGACCAGCATATGCATGAAAGGGACAAACATGATTGAGTTCCTGCGCGCCCTGACCCAGCACGCGTTTCTGCAAAACGCCCTGCTGACCGGCGTCCTGGCCGGAGTCGCCTGTGGCGTGGTCGGGACTTGGGTTGTCGTGCGACGAATCAGCTATATGGCCGGTGGTATCGCCCATGCCTCACTCGCCGGGCTGGGAATAGCTCACTATCTGTCCGTTGTCTACCAGTGGTCATGGGCCCAGCCACTCTATGGCGCCGCCGTCGCCGCACTGTTGGCCGCCATTACGATCGGACTGGTCAGCCTTTACGCCAACGAACGCGAAGACACCGTCATTGGTGCCATCTGGGCTATCGGCATGGCCATCGGCATCCTCTTTATCTCTCAAACCCCCGGATACAGCAGCGATCTCATGAGCTACCTGTTCGGCAATATCCTCATGGTCACCGGTCGCGACCTCTGGCTCATTGTCCTGCTCGACGTCATCATTGTCGGCCTGACCTGGGCCTTCTTCGCACAACTGACCGCCGTCAGCTTCGACGAGGAGTTTGCCCGCGTGCGCGGCCTGCCCACCAGGCTCTACTTCCTGCTCCTGCTCGCCCTCGTGGCACTCACCGTCGTCACCCTGGTAACCGTGGTCGGTATCGTTATGGTCATAGCCCTGCTGACTATCCCGGCCGCCATCGCCAATCGCTTCACCCACCGGATTGTCTCAACCATGACTCTCGCCACAGGCATCAGTATCACCCTGACCACACTTGGTCTCGCCCTGAGTTACGGTCCCGACCTGCCCTCCGGTGCCGTCATCATACTACTCACCGGAATCACCTACCTCGCCGTCGTGCTCATCACCCGTCGAGCACAATCCTGACCGCTGTCGCCTGTCGCATGACGGACCCGCGCAGTCTATCTTTTCTGCCAACAACCGCCACGCATTCACGTACATCCTCATGAGCGCATCATTCCTTTTGCATACTACCCCTCAAGATCCGGTGGCGCGACTCCCGTGGCGTTGCCGGATCGCTTACTTTCGGTCGCCTGGCCTCTTCTCTTGCGGCGAGCACAACTTTTTTTCTCCGGTCATGTCGCCGCCCGTATTGAGTCTTCCCAACAGCCGTGCAACTCATTGAGGTGCGTGACATTGAAACAGGAGCCATCTGCTCCGGGACACTATCTGCACAGCAGTAGATTGCCGGCTCTAATACGTTGTATTACAAACACTTGTATTGGATGCGTGGCGACGTTTGCACGTGAGTTCGGCCGAAACGGCAATATGATCCACTGTAACCTGTGGGGCCCAATCCATAGTGCCGATTCAATGGATACACAACGACCTCAAGGTGCATGCAAACGCGGAGCGACCTTCTC
This sequence comes from uncultured Ignavibacteriales bacterium, assembly GCA_964642435.1. Lineage (GTDB taxonomy): Bacteria > Zixibacteria > MSB-5A5 > GN15 > FEB-12 > WJKG01. The sequence continues at coordinate 3,776 of CAZXRO010000215.1, read as the reverse complement.
GACATTTTCTTAACCAGTTGGGATTAAGGATTTTACCAAAAGGTCGATGAATAATTCAAAGACTTTTTCGAAAGGTGAATTTGACTTGGCCATAGTCTCATTCACAACCCTTAACGACTCAACAAAGGAGTAACCTATGGCTACGCGTAGAACCCCTGCCACACGGCGCAGCTCAAAGCCGTCCCGTCGTGCCGCCCGGCCGACCCGTCGTCCGGTTCGCCGTAACGCTCGTCCGTGGACCAAGGAAGAGATCCAGTTCATGCGGAAGTACTATCGCCGCTTCGAAACTTCCTGGATCGCCCGCCAGCTCGGCCGTTCCGTGTATTCCGTGCGGTACAAAGCTGTCGATCTGAACATCAAGAAGGCCGCTCCCTCCGTGTGGAAAGGCAACCGGGGCGCTGCCAACGCTTTCAATCGTCCGACTGCGCGCAAGGCTTCGACTCGTCGCACCAGCACCCGTCGTCCCAGCAGCAGCAGCTCGCGTGGTTTCCGCGCCAGCTCCATGAAGCGTACGGCCCGCACTATGCCGCGTCGTCGTCGCAACCGTCGCTAAATGGCTGACGGACTTTTGTGAGGGGGAGTTTTTTGACTACCCTGTTCAGGTTTTCCTGAATTCAGTATATGACCCGTGTGTCCTGGGGACTCGCGGGTCATTTTTTTGCCCCATGACCCCGCCGTAAATCAACTCCGCTCGGAACTGGCCCGTCTGCATTGCGTTCACTATACTGCAACTAAGATCTGTAGCATTACCGTCACGCAAGGAGACCCCGCTATGCCCGTTCAAAAGTACAGCAATATGCAGCTCACAGACGTCCAGATGGACGGAGTCAAGGATGCCTCCAAGGTCAATGTCATCGGACCCGAACAGGGCTGGGACAACCACACTCTGCGCGTCTTCCGCTTGGGCCCGGGAGGCTATACGCCTCGACACCAGCACGACTGGGAACATATCAATCACGTCATCACCGGCCGCGGCAAGCTCCGGATCGGCGATGAAATCCATGACCTGTCGGAGAAAGATTTCGCTTTCGTGCCACCAAACACCGAGCACCAGTTCGAGAACCCCTATGACGAGCCTTTCGAGTTCATCTGTATCGTCCCGAACAGAGGTGCGTATTAGTCTCAACTCGCTGGTTGTGCGGCGCTGTCTGTCACAGACAAGGGGGCTTAGCTCAGCCCCAAAAGGCCCTTGCGTTTTTGTGACGGGTCTATATATTGGCCTTTGCGCCGGGCCGCGCACCGGTCTCGGCCAGACATAACTACCTTCGGTTGCCAGGGCTTCTTGGCAGCCGATATTAAATGCGCCATTAGCTCAGTTGGTAGAGCAGCTGACTCTTAATCAGCGGGTCCGGGGTTCGAGACCCTGATGGCGCATTTTTCTATTGTAATCTATAGTGGGACAAGAACTTGCAAGGCCGACGATCAGAATCGGATGGGCTTGGGGGCCCTCTGATTCGCGGAGGTCAAGATGCAATTCGAAGGTAGTTTTGAGGGCCACCAGCACAGTACTTCAGATGACTACTTGATCGAGTGTTTCAAGCTCGACTGCGAGGTCAGGAATCTCTCCGAGAAGACGATCGATGGATACCTGAGCATGCTCCGGTGGGTGCGAGAGTATCTCGGCCAGCGGAAGCTGACGCTCACGAGTGTGACCAAACCCGACATTCGTCAGCACATTCTCGAACTCAGAAGAAGGGGCATGGCAATCCCGAGTATCAACTCTCGGCTGCGTGTGCTAAGGCTGTTCTATCGGTTCCTCAAACGAGAAGGGCTGATGGATGGTGATCTCCCTATGGATGGAATCTCCCTGCTGAGAGCACCCAAGAAAGTCAAACCCGTCATTAAACCAGAGGAGCTACAGCAGGTCCTTCGACGGGCAGATAAGACGACCTTCGAGGGACAACGGAACATCGTATTCTGCCTGTTGCTGTTTGACGGAATGCTCCGCCTGAGCGAGGCACTCAGTCTCACGCTTGATAATGTGAAGCTCCATGAGGGCATGGTTAAGGTAATGGGTAAGGGACGTAAGGAGCGATGGGCACCCATTGGCCAGAAGACGGCCCGATTCATCAGCAGGTACATGTTGAAGCACCGGCGGCACATTCCTGGCGAGTACCTGATCTGTATGCGCAACAGTCTGCCGATCAAGCACCGACGGGGTCACCGTATCATTGTCCAGATGGGTCTCAAGGCGGATGTCAAGATGAGCCCGCACTTACTCCGGCACTCAGGAGCGACCTACTATGCCCGCTCTGGTGGCAACCTGGAGGTACTGCGGCGAATCCTCGGGCATTCCTCGCTGTTGGTCACACAGAACTATCTGCACATGTCAGCCGAGGATGCCGTGGAGTCCTACAAGAAGCTTTCACCGTCGAATGGGCTGAAGTTGTAGCATGGAGTAAGTAGGCCACCCGAGTTGACAGCATTAAGCCGAAGCACCATCTTGTGGACTGATTGAAGTCAATGTACTCTGCATATCAGAAGAAAGGGGAGATTTGACAGCCCAATTTCACGATGAGTTCATCTATGACGGCCAAGAGCATTACCTTGTCGGGTACAGCAATGGTGAACCATTCCATCCGAGCCATCTTAATCTCGAGGTCAAAGGGACCTGCAGTGCCTGTTGGCGAGGATACCTCGTTCGCTACTCAGTCATGGACAACCGTCTATGCATACAGACGCTGAGAATCAACTTTGCTAACGAGGAATTGGTCAAGAGGTACGATGATGAAGGCGTACCGTGGTATGCGGGCCCGCCAATCGGTGGGAAGCGTCCGACCGGGTCCGGTGGTCTGATCTTCAACAACTACTATGAGAATCTGAACTACACTTTGGAGTACACTGGTAACCTGCTTATTGGCTGGGGCTTTATCAGTGACTTATACGTTCACATGGGATTCCACAAGCCTTGGAAGTTTCGGAAAGTCCTTGAGTTGGAGTTCGACCACGGACACCTGACTAAGGTCACGGACCGCTCGGAGGCGATGGCATCCGTGCGTGAGAGAAGAGTAGCTGAATTGGAGAACGATTCTGACAATACCCAGCCAACCTCCAATGACATCAAGGAATGGATACAACGCGCCTTTGACCAATCGTACCAATCGGGTGCCTCGCGGACCAATCTCAGGGAGTGGGGCGAAGGCGAGGAGAGGCCGAAGCCATATTCGGAACAGGAAGACGAGTATCTGTGCGATGAAAATGGGGTTGTGATGCTCGATAGCCACAATCGTCCCATGCCATATTCTTACTTCGTGAATGAACCCGGCGAGGATGAATATCTGGCATGGTACCGATCCATGAGTGACCGTGAGTTCATCGAGAACTTCCTAGCGAGGGGCCACCGCTTGCCCGAGGACTTCCTGACCAAGAATGGATACCGCAGAAACAAGGACGGCAAGTGGGAGCACGATGGCGAAGAATAGGACGTGAAAGCCAGTTCTTTGTTACAGCTGATTCTCTTGACGTTACCGAGCCGAGGGCTGGACACCATGCTGTCGTGTGAAGCCAGTTGTCAATCAGTCACGGAGCTTGAGCATGTCCCCAACCAACTCGAGCTTCTGCTGTGCAATGAGCTTCTCTACCACTTCATCAATGCGTGACTTTAAGGCAGCCGTAGCCGAAAAGCCGATCATTTTCCCCACGGTCTTAGGCAATTCAGCAGGATCGATTCCCATAGAGCTTTCGAGAATCGTCACTACAGCTGCTTCGAGCTCAGATTCGTGTAAATAGTCCGGCTTCTTGTGCTTGGACGCGACATCTGACCAGTCTCTGACGCG
>CAZXRO010000214.1:0-5307 GCA_964642435.1 uncultured Ignavibacteriales bacterium | reverse complement strand
GGGACGTCTCATGGCGCAAGGAAACCGAGAAGCTCCTGCGGCAATATCGACGAATCGTTTCGGCCACACCCGACTTGATTTCTCTGCTCGATCGTCACTACACCTTCCAACTGGTCAATGAAGCCTGCCAAGAGGCATGGGCGCTACCCAGCGAAGAAATCATCGGACACAGTATCACCGAATTTGTCGACAAAAAGTTGTTTCACGATACCATCGAGCCGCGGCTCAAGCGATGCTTCAATGGTGAGACCATCCGCTTCCAGCAGTGGTTCGAATACTCCGGACGCGGGCGATGCTTCATGTCCGTGACCCTGACCCCGTTGCTTGATGACGATGGTGCCATTGTCGGTGTGGTTTCAGCTGCCCGGGACATCACCGACATCAAGGAGATCGAGGATCGGCTGCGACATAGCGAGGACAAGTTCCGCACAGTAGCCGATTCCGCTATCGACTGGGATTACTGGCTCGATCCCGATGGAAACCTGGAGTACATGTCTCCATCGTGCAAGATCGTCAGTGGATACGCAGTCGAAGACTTCCTCCGGAAGCCCGACTTGCTCAATAGTATTGTCGATCCCGCCGACCAAACGCTCCACTCTGGCATGGACTGTGCCACCCTTGGCCAACAGGAAGTGGTCACCTCCGAATTCCGGATTAGGGCTGCCGATGGACATATGCGGTGGATACACCATACGTGTCGCCCCATCCATGCTGACGACGGCCGCTTCCTGGGACGTCGCGCCACCAATCACGATGTTACGCAGCGCAAGGATGCCGAGCAGGCACTGGCCGAAAGTGAGCAGCGCTATCGCGACCTTGCCGAACAGGCACCGGTGGCGATTGTCGAAAGCAACCGAGATGGCAGGATTCGGTATCTCAACAGGAATGCCTGCGAAACCTTCCTGCTCACACCGCGCGATATCGAGGATGGCCTGACCATCTTCGACCTGCTGGTGGAGTACGATCGAGACCGTGCTCGCGAACGCTTCTCTATGCATGCTCTCGGCCAGCCCGGACCGCCCGCGGAATATGTCGGGTTGCGCTCCGATGGTTCCACGATTGCCCTGCTCGTGCACTCGCGGCCAATATACCATGAGGATGCCTTTGTCGGCCTTCGGTCAATCGCTATCGATATCACTGAGCGCAAACGTGCCGAGCAGGATATCCAGCGAAGTCAGGCGACACTGGCTCATGCCCAGAAGATGGCTCACCTTGGCAGTTGGACTCACGACCTCGTGACCAATACCGTCCGGTGGAGCGAGGAAATGTATCGCATTTTCGGCCGCGATCCGGCTACCTTCCAGCCGACCACCGAGGTGTTCTGGGAGCAAATGCATCCCGAGGACCGGCCAATGGTCGAGGATACCATCGAGAAGATTATTGGTTCTCATCGGCCTCAGGACGTCGAGTTTCGTGTGATCAGACCAAACAACAGCGAGAGCATCGTGCATTGTCGCACCGATGTGCGCCTGGGTGAGAATGACGTACCGGTCGAGCTTATTGGCTCACTTCTCGATGTCACTGAGCATAAGCGCCACGAACGGATCATACGTGAGTCCGCCGCCAAGATGCGAGCGATTCTTGATTCGGTTGATTCAGGGCTTATTCTCATCGATCAACATGGCTATGTACAGGCCTTCAACGAGACCGCCCGCAAGCGGGCACGACAGATCTTTGACCGCGAATTGGTCGAGGGTGCCCCCATGCTGCAGTTTGTACGCCAGATGGATCGCGAGTCCTTTATGGCCAACCTCAATCGGACGATCAACGGCGATCCCGTCTCTTTCGATCGACGATCGCATGACAGCGAGGGACGGCCGCGCTGGCATACTGTCCGTTACCGACCAGTGGATGACGATCAGCACAACACAATCGCCGTTCTGTTCTCCGTGACCGACATTACCGAACGCAAGGAAGCCGAACTCTCGATAAAACGCAGTGAGGACACGCTCAGGCAGGTTGTCGATCTGGTCCCCCACGACATTTATGCCGTCGATGACACCGGCCGTTTCATAATCGCCAACAAGACGTTCGCTTCCAACCTCGGTCTGACTTCCGATCTGGTCGTTGGTCATTTTGTGCACGATCTGTTTCCGTCATCCGAGGAACAGGGGAAAGGGGCAGATACTCAGGATGTCGATATCATCCACAGCGGACGTCCGAAGTTCACTCCGGAGAAGCTCCAGGTCTATCCCGATGGTCGCGAGCGATGGGTACAGACCTCCAAGGTCCCCTTCGATCACTTTGGCCGTTCCGCCGTGTTGACCGTTGCTGTGGACATCACCGAGCGGAAACAGGCCGAATTTGCCCTGCTGCAACAGCAGGAAATCACCGCCGCCATGATCGAGGCAATCCCTGACATGATTTTCCGCTACTCTCGTGAGGGTATCACGCTCGCCTTCTCTGCCGGGGCCGAGTCGCCCCCGATGGTTCCTCCCTCGGAGTTCATCGACAAGCCCATCGATGACTTCTTGCCAGTCGAGGTAGTTGCCGCAATCAAGCAAAGTATCTCGGCTACGCTGCAAACGCGGCAGCCGCAGACCATTGAGTATGCACTTGATGTCCACGGGCAAGATCGCATCTACGAGGGGCGAATGGTCCTGTGTGGCGCCGAGCAGGTGATGCTGATCGCTCGCGACATCACCGAGCGCAAGACCGCTGAACTCGCCCGACGCGAAAGCGAGGCGAAGATCCAGAGTATCCTCACCGCCGCCCCGGTTGGTATCGGTATGACTGTCAACCGTGACATTGTCTGGGCCAGTGACCGCCTGCTGAGCATGCTCGGCTATAGTGAGCATGAACTGCTCGGCCAGAGTGCCTTAGTGCTCTATCCCACCCCTGAAGAATATCATCGTGTCGGCACCGAGAAATACGCCGATATCGACCGCTACGGCTGGGGGGAGGTAACAACCCAATGGGTGCGCAAGGATGGCGAGGTCTGCGACATTCTGCTTCGCTCCGCTCCTACCGACCCAGCCGATCTGTCCCGCGGCGTCATATTCACTGCCATGGATATCACCGAGCGCAAGAGGTCCGAGGATGCTCTGCGCTACAGTGAGCTGCGCTACCGGGAATTGGTCGAACGAATGCAAAGTGGCGTCGTCGTGTTTGAGGTCGTCGACGATGGCGCTGACTTCATATACAAAGAGATCAACAGGGCCGCCAGCTCTATTGGCAAGCTGTCTCGCGACGGTGTCATCGGTCGACGGCTCCTCGATGTGCGGCCGGACATGATCGCTTTCCCACTCTTTGACGCGCTGCGAGAAGTGTGGCAAACAGGTGTGCCGAAGGCGCTGCCCCTTACCTATTACGAAAGTCACGATACCGCTTGTTGGATCGAGGGGCACATCTATCGGATCGATACCGCGAATGTCGTCTTCATCTTCGATGACGTCACCGAGCGCATAGAAGCCTTCGAAGAACTCAGCAAGGTCGACAAACTCGAGTCCATCGGCGTCCTTGCCGGCGGCATTGCCCATGACTTCAACAATGTCCTCACCGGCATTGTCGGCAATGTCTCCCTGCTCAAGTCGATGATGGACGACGAGTACGAAGGGCACGCGCTGCTCGATGAGGCCGAGAAGGCCGCCATGCGTGCCCGCAGCCTCACCCAGCAGCTTCTCACTTTCTCACAGGGCGGGGCACCGGTGCTGACAACGACATCGATCGCCTCCGTCATCCGTGAGTGCACGGAATTCGTCCTCCATGGCTCAAATGTCGCCTGCGAATTCAATCTGGCTGACAACCTGGCGCTGGTCGAGGCTGACGAGGGACAAATCTCCCAGGTCATTGCCAATATGGTCATTAATGCCAACCAGGCCATGACTCGCGGCGGCAGAGTCTGGGTTACCGCAGAGAACATTGATCTGGGCGAGCGTGAGATCCCATCACTGTCGGCCGGGCGTTATGTCTGCCTGTCGATCACCGACAGCGGAGAGGGTATCCCACCGGAGAACGTCCCGCGAATCTTCGACCCATTCTTCACTACCAAAGACATTGGCCGCGGCCTGGGTTTGGCCACCTGCTATGCGATCGTCCGCAAGCATGATGGCCATATTGAGGTTGAGTCGACTCCGGGAGAGGGCACCTGCTTCCGCGTCTACCTGCCCGCCTCCGATAACGATCGTTCCGATAGCTCCACCTCGCTCTACAACCTGCGGGCGGCCGTGGGGAAGGTGCTTGTCGTCGACGATGAGCAAGTGGTGCGTCGCGTGGCGGCCTCCACTCTCCGGCATATCGGCTACGATGTTACGACTGCTGCCAGCGGCGAAGCTGCCCTGGAGATGTATGCACAGGCGCAAAGCAAGGGAGAGGCCTTCGATGCTGTTCTGCTGGATTTGACCATGCCCGGTGGTCTGAGCGGTGAGGAGACACTCCACAGGCTCCGTGAAATCGATCCCGATGTACAGGCTATTGTCAGTAGCGGCTACTCCAATGATCCCATAGTCGCCAACTACACCGACTATGGATTCGCTGCCTGTATCGTCAAACCCTATACGTTCAGTAAACTCGGCGACACCTTAGCGCAGGTCATCGGCACACAGCATGCGTGATTGATGGAGTTACGCAACCCCATTCGCACTGCAGGCGCGTGTATCCAATCAAAGCACACTCCTCGGCGCCGGATTTAGAAACTCACCGTCAATCCGTTCTTGAGACTCAGGTCGTATTCCTTAACGCCGGCCGGCGGCTCCGAGTCATACCGATACTTCACCTCAAGCGTGATCGCCAGCCACTTCGATATGGCCACCGACAGCTCCAGATCGTCGAGCACCCGAATATCCCCGATATCAACAAACGCCGGCTGTATGTATATCGTGTTGCTCAGCGTCAGGTGCTGGCGGAGCTTCACACGTATCGCAACATAGTCGCTGTTTCGAGCCGTCCTGATGATACTCCCGGTCACCAGTTCCTCGTATTCGTACATCCCGGTGACACCGACGGCCAGCGAGGAACGCTCGCGCTCTATCAGTTCAAATCGCAACCCCGCCCCCAACAGCGATCGAATCTGCAGATCCTGCTCGCGATTGTACTGGAACTGCGTCAATGCCTCCGCCGCCACCCGGTCGGTAACGTTATAGTTGTACCGAAGGTGGCTGAAACCTTCGTTGATGACGGTCGTTCTACCGGCCTCGGTGAACGAGTACTCGTTGAGCAGAAACCACTGGCTCGCCCCCGAGCGCACCACAACCTGTGGCTTGGTGATGATCTCTGTCAGTTCCGAGTTGCCCCGTTCGAGTTCGATCGACAGCCCCACCGATCCGCCGATTCCTGACTCGTCGCGTGTCATCCGCTTGTTCTCAATGT
>CAZXRO010000213.1:0-5324 GCA_964642435.1 uncultured Ignavibacteriales bacterium | reverse complement strand
CGCCATTCGCGAAGGTGGCCGAACGGTTGGCGCCGGCGTCGTCGCCACCATTCATCAATAACCAAGGGCGGGTGGAAACGTGCAGAAAATACGCATTCGACTTAAAGCCTACGACCACTATTCGCTGGATAAGTCGACCAAAGAAATAGCCCGTACTGTAATCCGTACGGGAGCCCGAATTGTCGGCCCGGTGCCGCTTCCGACCAAACGGACGGTGTACACGGTGCTGCGCTCGCCGCATGTCGACAAAAAGTCTCGCGAACAGTTTGAGACGCGGGTCCATAAGCGCCTGATCGATATCTTTGACTCAACTCCGCAGACTGTCGATGCTCTCATGAAGCTCGATCTGCCGGCCGGTGTCGACGTGGAAATCAAAACTTGATGGACTGACGGACTATGAAAGAAATACTTGGCAAAAAGGTCGGAACGACCAGGCTGTTTCGTCCCGGTGGTGACACGGTTTCTGTGACCGTTATTGAAGCGGGACCATGTCCGGTCGTCCAGAAAAAGACAATCGAAACCGATGGCTACAATGCCTATCAGGTTGGATTCGGTGTTCGCAAGAAAAGCCGAACCACCAAACCCTACGCCGGACAGTTCGCTAAGGCGAACCGCGAACCCAGCCAACTCCTACGGGAAATCCGTTTCGACGACGCCGATCTCGAAGTCGGCGGCGAACTGAAAGTCGACATCTTCTCAATCGGCGAATACGTCGATGTGACCGGTGTCTCCCGCGGTCTCGGCTTTGCCGGCAGCATGAAACGCCATCACTTCCAGGGCGCCAACAAGACCCACGGTCAGTCCGACCGATGGCGCGCGCCTGGTTCTATCGGCCAGTCGTCATATCCATCTCGAGTCTTCAAGGGGATGAGAATGGCCGGTCGCATGGGTAAGGACAAGGTAACCGTGCTGAATCTCGAAGTCGTGCAGATCATGCCCGAAGAGAACCTGATTATGGTCAAAGGCGGCGTGCCCGGATTCAGGGGTTCCATGGTGAAAATCCGCTCGACCAATCGTGGTAAGTAACGGAGGCAGTGAACGATGACGGTGAAAGTATACAATCAGCAAGGCCAGGAAGTCGGCACTGTCGATCTCAAAGATGAAGTCTTTGGTATCGAGCCGAACTCGGCGGTAGTCCACCAGTACGTGGTGAATTATCTGGCCCGGCAACGGCAGGGTACCGCCTCGACCAAGACCCGCCGCGATGTCTCCGGTGGCGGACGCAAGCCTTGGCGACAAAAAGGCACCGGCCGCGCCCGCGCCGGTACCATTCGCTCACCACTCTGGCGTGGCGGCGGTACCGTCTTCGGCCCGCATCCACGGAACTATGGGTCGGTGATGCCTAAGAAAATGAAACGACTGGCCATTCGCTCGGTCTTCTCCGACAAGGCCCGCAACGAATCCATCAAGGTCATTGACACCCTCGAATTGCCCGAGATCAAGACCCGGCAGATCAACTCCATAATGCAAAAGCTCGATCTGGCCGGCAAAAAGTGTCTTATCCTCGATGAAGGAAAAAACGACAACCTCGTGCTCTCCTGCCGCAATCTGCCGCGGGTCGAGTACTGCCGCGCCGCCCTCGCTAATGGCTACGATATGCTCAACGCAGATTGCCTGGTCATCAGCAAGGCCGGACTCGAAAAGGTCCAGGAGGTGTTCGGATGATGACTGATATTCGAAGCATTATCAAGCGCCATGTCACCACTGAGCGCACAACCAACCTCCGCGCCAGCAATAACGAATACGTGTTCGAGGTCGACCGCAAGGCCAACAAGAACACCATTCGTCACGCGGTCGAGAACGCCTTCAAGGTCAAGGTTGTCTCCGTGAGGACCCAGATGGTCCCGGGCAAACGACGTCGGATGGGCCGCTTCGCCGGCACTACCCCGATGTGGAAGAAAGCTATTGTGAAACTGCAATCGGGCAATTCGATTGCAATGTTCGAAGCATAAGGTAGGTGATTTCTCATGGCGATTAAGAAATTTCGACCCACTACACCTTCGTTACGGTTCCGGACTGTACCCCAGTTCGAAACGATCACCTCGACGGTGCCCGAGAAGTCACTGCTGGAACCGTTGAAGAAGTCCGGCGGACGCAACAATCATGGTCGCGTTACTGCCTGGTGTCGTGGCGGTGGACATAAGCGACGCTACCGCCTGATCGATTTCAAACGCAATAAACGGGATATCCCCGCCCGCGTAGCCTCGATCGAGTACGACCCCAATCGCTCGGCACGCATTGCCCTGTTGCACTACGCCGACGGCGAGAAGCGCTATATCATCGCACCCGAAGGATTGCAGGTCGACACCCAGATCATGGCCGGCGAGAAAGCCGAAATCCAGGTCGGTAACGCCCTGCCGTTGCGCGCCCTGCCGCTCGGCACCGATGTGCACAATATCGAGATGCGACCCGGTAAGGGAGGCCAGATGGTCCGCTCCGCCGGCGGTGTGGCTCAATTGGTGGCCAAAGAAGGTAATAAAGCGACGCTGCGCATGCCCTCCGGTGAGGTGCGCACCGTACCGCTCGAATGCTATGCAACTATCGGCCAGGTCTCTAATGTCGATCACAAAAACCTCGTCTGGGGTAAGGCAGGCGCCTCGCGCTGGCGTGGACGACGTCCCTCGGTTCGCGGTGTTGCCATGAACCCGGTCGACCATCCAATGGGTGGCGGCGAAGGCCGCTCCTCCGGTGGACGACACCCCTGTACCCCGTGGGGAAAACCCACCAAAGGATATAAGACCAGGAGCAAGCGCAAACCGAAAGACCACCTGGTGCAGGATCGAAGAGCGAAGAAGAATTAAAAACGGAGTCTGCTGAATGCCTCGTTCGCTGAAAAAAGGACCGTATATCGAGCCAAAACTGCTCAAGCGTGTGCTCACCATGAATGAACGCGGTGACAAAAAGGTCATCAAGACCTGGTCGCGTCGCTCTACCGTGGTACCCGAGTTTATCGGACATACGCTCGCAGTTCACACCGGCAATAAGTTCCTGCCTGTCTATGTCACAGAAAATATGGTAGGACACAAGCTGGGCGAATTTGCACCCACTCGGACATATCGCGGTCACGGCGGCAAGCTCGTCGAGCGCAGTTCCGGAGTGCGAGGAGGGCGATAAACCATGTTGGTACAATCACGAGCCCGACTGCGTTTTGTCAGTATTCCGCCGCGGAAGATGCGCTTGATTGCTGACTCGGTCAAAGGACTGCCGGTCGAGAAAGCCCTCGGCATCCTCAATTTCTCGCCGCGGATCGCAGCGCGTCATGTTGCCAAGACTATCAAGTCGGCTGCCGCAAACGCCCTGTCCAACGAAGGAACCGATAACCTCAGACCGGAAGACCTTGTCGTCAGGAATATCTTTGTCGATGCTGCCCCGACCGCCAAGAGAATTCGCTTCCAGTCCATGGGACGCGTCTTCCGCATCCGCAAACGGCATTGCCACCTGACTGTTATGGTCGAGGGCGAAATGGCCGCTGAGACCCCAAAGCCGAAACGGGCAGCCAAAAAGACGACCACCAAAGCATCGGGTGAGACCGAGACGTCCGAAGGTACCAGGAAGAGCACGGCCAAAAAGTCCGGCTCAACCGCCAAGAAGACGTCAGCCCGGAAATCCGGCGCCAAGAAGACGACCGCCAAAACCTCGTCTGCTAAAAAGTCGGCGACCAAAAAGACGGCCGTAAAGAAGACGTCCGCCAAGAAGACGACCAGGAAAACGGATAAGTAGAAGACTGATATAAGGAGAGTGTCTTGGGTCAGAAGACAAGTCCCATAGGATTTCGCCTGGGAATTATCAGGGGATGGAACAGCCGGTGGTTCGCCTCCGGTCGCACGTTCTCCGATATGCTCAAAGAGGATATGCTCATCAAACGGTACATCACCCGGCGTCTCGATAATGCCGGTATCGCCAATGTGTGCATCTCCCGTGCCTCCAAGCGGGTCACCGTCGATATCCACACCTCACGCCCCGGTATTGTCATCGGTCGCAAAGGTGCCGAGGTCGACAAGCTGCGTGAAGAGCTCCACCTTCTTACCAAGAAGGATATCATGCTCAATATCGTCGAGGTCAGAAAGCCCGAGCTCAATGCTCAGCTTGTGGCCGACTCGATAGCTCGACAACTCGAAGGACGCGTGTCCTTCCGCCGTGCCATGAAAAAGGCACTGAGCGCCACCATGCGCATGGGTGCCGTCGGCATCAAGCTCCAGTGTGGCGGCCGACTCGGCGGAGCGGAAATCGCCCGGGTGGAAAAATACCGCGAAGGAAGGGTCCCTCTGCACACTCTCCGTGCTGATATCGATTATGCCACCTCGACAGCCCGTACAACCTACGGGGCCATCGGAGTCAAGGTCTGGGTCTGCCGTGGTGAAGTGCTCGACAAAGGCAAACTGTACGAAGAAGAAGAAAAGCGCGATGAGCAGCCGACCGGCGCTCCGACCGGTCGCCCGCGTCGTGGTGGAGCCGGTGGGCCCGGTCGCCCCGATCGGCGACGTCGCCCACGAGGCCGCGTCCGACGGGGTGGCGTCAGCCAGGATGCACCGCCACCCAAGGGGCGTCGCCCGGAAGCTACCGCTCCGCAACAACACACCGGTAGCGAGGCCAAACGAACCTCCGAGGCCGGTTCCGAAAAACACGCCGAGAAGCGCCCACCAAAACCCTCCGGCGATGATGCCGGCACGAAGGAATGAGCAGGCCTGACGAGGAGATGTAAACCATGTTGATGCCGAAAAAAGTCAAGTATCGCAAGCAGCAGCGCGGTCGGATGAGTGGCAAGGCCAAAGGCGGCACGGCTGTGAGTTTCGGCGAGTTCGGTTTGAAGGCAATGGAAGCCTGCTGGATGACCAATCGTCAAATCGAGGCCGCTCGTGTTGCCATGACCCGCTATATCAAGCGCGGCGGAAAAATCTGGATCCGCATTTTCCCTGATAAAGTTGCCAATACTTCTCTGCCGTCTTCAAGCTCAACTTTAAACATTGTGTTCGGCAAGGCTTTCAAAACCGTTGCTTTAACTTCTTCTTTTTCTTGTTTCATAAAGACCAATTATAATTTGGCAATTGCATTTAATTACCCCTATTTCCTCCCTTATTAGAGAATAGATAGGGGGTTACTATTTGGCTACCCTTTTGGGTCACCAATACAGCTTGCTCAAATAGTGCTGATATTTTACCATCTGGTGTACTAATTGTCCAGCCGTCATCTTCCGTTTTTACACCTGGTTCGCCTTGAGTGTAAATAACCTCAATTGCCAAACCCTGGCCGGGTTTTAACTTAGATGTCTTTTCTATCGGGCTGACAATTACTCCGGGAATATTCGGATGTTCATGCAAATCTTT
>CAZXRO010000212.1:0-5324 GCA_964642435.1 uncultured Ignavibacteriales bacterium | reverse complement strand
CACATTCTTGTGGGCATGTTGGGTAGCCCGCTCGTAGGTAGTCATAGATGGGACAAATATAGGCGCTCTCGTTGGGCCATGCAACCGGGATTGAGCGGATCTGGTCAGATGCGGAAGAGGTACTGGAACTTCGCGAAGTAGTGCTGCGACTGGCGCGTTGTAGGCATCTCGCTGTCTGCCCAATCGGAGTAGTAGTTTTGGGTTGAACCGATGTAGAACAGCGAGAACGGATTGATGCGATAGGTCAACAGCGGTTCCACCGACAGGTTGTTGCCGAAGTCGTTGTACTGGACGATCAGACGCAGAAACAGGTTGCGGGTGAACTGGTAATTGAATCGCGTGCGCACGATATAGCCATCGTATATCTCCTCGCCGGTATCGCGCTCGTCCATTCGAGCGATATTCACGTTTGGCTGGATCACCAGCCGCTGCGATGGCTTCGCCGCCAGCCAGAAGCCCAAGTCACGGGAGTAGCCCAGCCGGGGATCATCGAAATCGCGGTAGAGTGTCCTGCCTTCGTTGTAGTAGACACCACCTCGCAGGGTTTCTCCAAAGGTCTTGTTGATCTCGAAACTGCCCCTACTGATACCCTTGATGTGTCTGCCGCCAAACTTCTCTTCGCTGACCAGGTAACTCAGGGAGATATTGGTTTCACCGGTCAGCTCCATCCACAGCGCCGGTCGCAACCACTCGTCGCGAAACTGCCCATCGTGCTCCCATATGCGGCCGATGCTGATTGAGGGCTCCCAGGTCAGGAGCACCTTTCGGTTAGGGCGGAAGATCAGTCCGTTCCAGGTATCGATCAGTCGCTGATCATTGCGCGTAACGAACCCGTTCTCGGCGCGGAAAGTTGGCGCGTACTCGAAGTATTCGTAGTCGAAATTCCAGTGGCGGCCACCCCGCTCCAGCGACACATAGGCCGCGTGGCCCCAGTACGTCTCACCGTCAAACGCTGCCGTGTATCTGTTGCGGTCAAACTGCAAGTCGTTGGCACCGGTGGAAAGACTGGTATCATTGGCCTCATGTGTGTGGCTGATTGCAGCCTGCAATTCGATATGGTAATTCTGATTGAGGCGGATCAGGGCATCCGCGCTGGCAACACTTCCACTGGCATTGCCCTTGTCGAAGCGCCGGTCAGTCGCCATGAGTCCGATATGTGACGACTCCCCCAGCGTGTGCTTGATCCTGCCGATATTGACCAGGCTCTTGCCACCGTTGAACACCCGACTGCGCTCGGGCAGTGGTACGATCATTGGTGATCGATCGTCCCAGGCAGCAAGATACGCCATGCTGGTCCTTCCACTGCGGCTGTTGAGCTTGGCTGCAAAGTCGGGGGCATTGATGGACCGTGTGTACACGACATTGATCCATGTGTTGTACAACTCGCTCCCCTCCTGGAAGAACGGTCGGCGCTCGGCAAACCAGAGGGCGAGAGTCGTATTGGCGGTAATCTGGTCCGCATCGGATTCAACCTGGCTAAAGTCGGGATTGAACGACAGCTCGGCCGTCGTGTTCGAGGATATCCCGTACTTCATGTTCATTGACAGCTCGGCCTCGGGATCAGCGTAGTCGAATTCGCTACCAGGATCATCGGGATCGATTCTGCTGCCGAAGTGCGAGGCGATCAAGTTGGGCAGCAGCTCGATGGTGCTTGATGGGGATATGCCAGAGACGCCATGTACATACCCCCACTGGCATTCGAAACAGGGATTGTCTCGGTCCTGGGCGGCCCAGCTATACTTGTAGCGGGCGTCCCGACGGCAATCACGCCAGAAGTTCACGCGCCAGGTCTGCTCTTGCTTGTCCGGAAAGCGCAGACTGGAGAACGGAACGGCGATTTCCACCTGGTATCCGGAGTCGGTCACCCGTCCCATTGATTCCCAGACAATGTCGAAACTCATGTCCTCGGAGCCGCGACTCATTCTCAGGTCGCCCTGAATTCCCAGAGGATTGACAAACAGCTCATAGCTCCAGGCAAGGTCGCCATAGGTGTCGAACATGATACCGAAGTAGTCATCATTGAAGATATTGTCACGGTCGGTCATAGTCGCACGGACATCTTCCGGGTCATCCCAGGCGATAAGGGCTACATAGAGATGGTGATCATCGTAAGTTAGCCACGCCTCGGACTTGCGATCCGGTGGCAGGTTGTCTCCCGGACGAACCTCGACAAAGCCTCTCGCTCTGGAAGCGTCGCGCCAGGCCGGATCAGCCAGCTCGCCATCGATCGTAATCTCACCGGCTGTGCGTTGGACCGTCAGGTGGGGCTTATAGACAGGTTCGAACTCGCCCGGTTGTCCCTGGGCGGTTACAAGTTGCTGTTCTGTGCCCATCGCTTGCATTGCCATGAGTAGTATGAGCACTGTGAGAAATATGGTCTGCATGCTCAACATTTACGAACAGGCAAGCGCTGAGTTGCGCTCGGCTGTGCAATAGTCTTGATTATTCGGGAGCGGGGAGGGTTGTCAGGACTTGTGCGGAATTTGAGGATACTAACAAGAAACCCTGCGACGAGAAGAACGCAGGGTTTGTGGTCTTGCTGCAGTCTCGTTGACTACGCGAACGACTTGAGCGCTTCCTCGCGGCTGTCGTAGTGTTCGAAAACCGTGATCAGGCGGGTGATGGTCAGGATGGACTCGATCTTGTCAATTCTGGCCAGCACCAGACGGCCGCCGCCATTTTTGACTGTGGTCAGGGCAGAGATAAGCATGCCCAGACCAACTGAGTTCATCCAGTCGACCTTGCCGAGGTCCACCACGAAGTTCTTCTTGTTCTTGTCCAGATACTCGTGGATCTTGCCATGGAACAGCGCGGTTTCATCGCCACCCATAATCTTGCCGGAAACTTCGAAGATGACTATATTGTCCAGTAAATCATCATTAAACTTCATCGCTACGTCCTTCTCTAATCTACAGATACTGTTTCAGCCTGCATCCTATGTATTCGCTCCGCCGACTTGGCGAAACGATCTCAGCACGATTTCACGGCTGCCAAAGCAATGGGCGGCTGTGCTTTGAGAAGTAACCGGATAACCGGTCAAAAAGCAAGGGGATATTTCCCCGCGCGGTTGTGCCGTGACCAGCTACACTTTGCGCTGTAACTCGTGTCCGCAGCACGTGATAGTGCAGGCATGCGGCTGAGATTCATCGTGGCAGACGCACTCGCCCGATTCGTTGGCGGCGTTCTTGCACTCGGTAAGCACCTGCAGCTCCAAGCCACAGTCGGCGCATACGAAGATGTCGCCCTTCTTGTAGTCGTGACAATCCATGTGACTCTCCTGGTATCTTCTGTTGTGTAACCTGTTTGCAGGCAAGGTACATGGGAGCGAGCGGGGGCGCAACCCAATATGTCACCTGAACCATTTCCTTACATTCGGCCACCTATGCCGGCCGCCTGGCCACCACCATGATTTCGTATTCGTCGAGCTCCGGCTTGTCTTTGCGCCAGTTGCCGGCGGTCCCGCCCCAGACATGCTTCACCTCGAACCCGACATGGCGCAGCATACGCACAAATTCCGGCGGCGTGTAGTGTCGCTCCAGATCACCCGCGGCGGCGGGTTCCTCAGGGAGAGTCGAGACATCACTCCCGTTCTCGATCATGGTAACCGGGTCAAACCTGCCCGAGGCAATATCCTCGGGTGTCGATAGACGAATGATCCTGTAGCCGTTGAGGGCGTTGATGACCAACATCCCGCCCGGCTTGAGCGAGGCGAAGATGTTCTCCAGCAATCGCTCGTCGCGTTCCCAGGGATCATCGGCCTCGGACATGAGGCACAACGCGCCCTCGCACAAACAGGTGATGGCATCGAACGGCGCTTCGGCGCGCCAGCGGGAGGCGTCGGCCTTGATGAAGTTGACCGTCACGCCGGCCTTTTCCGCCCGCTGTTTCGCCTGGTCGAGCATGCCCGCTGAGAGGTCAACGCCGGTCATTCGGTAGCCGGCCTGTGCCAGGCCGACCGTGTGCCGGCCGGTACCGCAGCCGATATCCAGGATGGTGGCGCCAGTGGGCAGGGCGAGCACCTCGATCAGGAACGGTATCTCTGCCTCGGTGTTCTGCGCGAATGACTCCTGGTCGTATTTCGTTGCGTGGGCGTCGAAGAACTTCTCCCACTTGCTCTTGTCTGTCATTGTGGCTCCTTGTCAGCAGCAGTAAATCTTGACCGTTTCGTCCTCGTCCTCGATATCAATACTCGTCTCCTGCAGAACCTTAATAAGCTCCTCGATGTTCTCCGAGTCGAGCTTTTTCAGGTCCAGGTTCAAGCCGTGACCGGAGAGGTGCCCCTGCACCCGGTCACGCGTACCTTCGGGAAGCACCGACCCCAATTTCACCCCGGCCTTGATCAATGCCAGAGGAATCTTGATATTCACATGGTCACGGTGGTGGCCGTGGCCAAGGCTGTGGCCGTTCTTGGCATCGACCTTTACACAGAAGAAGCGCGGCTTCTTGCCGGTTCCCTCAGTCAGCTCGGCCTCAGGCGTACCCTCCGGCTGCTCCACCGCCGTAAGCAGGCGCTCGGCCTCATCGGCGGAAATCCTGCCCTGGGCGAGCAGGTCTAGTATGCGACGTTTCTCTGACGACATAACTACCTTCCTTTCTTTAGTAGCGCTATTGCCTCATCGGGGGTGATCTCTCCCTTTTCCAGCCGGTCGAGCACTTCGGCGCGCTGCGGCACCTCCGGTTCGGGGTCGGCGGGCTCGTCGGAGATATCGACATCGACAAAATCCAGGCGCTCGCCGATCTTGTTGAGTCGATTCTTCACAGTCGGGTAAGAGATCCCGAAATACTTCTCCATTTGCTTGATAGAGCCGTGGCTCTTGACGAACGCGGCCACGAACACCTGGTCTTCGTAAGTCAGCTCCGCCAGCGGCGGGAGCTTGAAGGCACCTTCGATGGCGATCCCGGAGCTTTCGGCTCGGAGACGTTCGATAATGACGGGCTCGCCGCCGGTCAAATGAGTGAGCTTGTTCCAATCGTGTATCATTGCGCTATTGCCTTTCGTTTGATTTGGTATACGCCAGCTATATTAAGAAAGTTTCACAGACAATTGATAAAGTTAAGTTATAGGGGTACAATTATTGATTACTATTGTATGGAGTAGACAGCAGACGGGGAGGGAGCTAGAGATTCGGCTGCGTTCGGAATACGCAAGCGAGCAATCAGGGGGGAGTCATTGCGAGGACCGCCGCGCCTGTGGCGCGCAGGGACGAGGCAATCTCAGACACTTTGTGTCTCTTATACGAATTGGTCGCTTCTGCCAGTCTTATGGGGCTTGAGATCGCCACGTCGCTGCTTCGCAACGCTCCTCGCGATGACTCGAGTGAGGC
>CAZXRO010000211.1:0-5348 GCA_964642435.1 uncultured Ignavibacteriales bacterium | reverse complement strand
ATACCAGTTCAAACCCCTTGGTATGCAGCATGCTCTCCATATCCGCACAGCGGATACTGAGGACTTCTTTATGTAGTTTCAGGTGCAGTTGCATGACATTAGTAAAATACCCGCCACAGGCCCGTTTTTGCAACAACTGTTTGCTTGTTTATAGATATCGTCGCATAGTGATACTGTTATGAGTGGATCGTCACTTGCACATGTTGCAACACCGTCATGCTGTGCGAAAGATGAACAATGGCTGCCAGAACACCAAAGAAGAACGAACTTTCCTTTACGGTCATCGCGGGTGAACTCAAAGGACGACGGATCACATCGCCCGATCTCGGCGTGACCCGACCACCACTCACACGACTCAGGCGATCCATATTCGACTTTCTCAACCCGCATATAGAGCTGGCCCGCTATCTGGATCTGTTTAGCGGGACCGGTTCATACCTGTTCGAGGCGGTATCGCGCGGCGCTTCCCTGGCGGTTGGGGTAGAGGCAGAACCGGCCCTGGCAGAAGCAATCAATACACAGGCCGCGCAGTTCGGTGTGGCCACGCGTCTGCAGTGTCGTTGCCAGGATGTCTTCGATGCCATCCCGAGAATAGCCGAGCTTGGGGAACACTTCGATGTCATCATGATGGCGCCGCCACAGTACAAAGGCCTGATTTCCCGCACTCTGAAGACCATGCGACACTGCCATGTCACTGCCGATGATACGCTCATCATCTGCCAACACGACAGTTCGGAGACCGATGAGATCGACTGGGCCGGATATCGCATCCAGCAGCAACGCCGCTACGGTAACACCACGTTCTCCGTCCTGACGGTCAACGCCGCCGACTGACCATCATCAACCGGTACAAAGCAAAACGCCCCCGGGAATCGGGGGCGTCAGGTAGTAAGACTCGTGTGTTCGGAAGCGTTGGATTATTCGGGTTTCTTTTCGGTCTCCTCGGCACCCTCGGCTGTTTCAGCCTTCTCGGGCTCGTCAGCCGTCTGTTCGGTGGCCGCTTCCTGAGCGGCAGCAGCCTGCTCTGTAACCTTCGTCTCTTCCTCTGCCTTGGAGGCAGCGGCTTGCTGTTCAGCTGCGGCCGTCTCCGCTACTTTGGCTTCCTTTTCGGCCTGGGCGGCGGCAGCGTGAGCCGGTCCCTCGGCTTCCTTGCGGGCGCTCTTGTCCACCAACTGTTCCTTGATACGGGCCGACTTGCCGGTCAACTCACGCAGGTAGTAAAGTTTTTTGCGGCGAACAATACCGGCACGTACTTTCTCGATCCGCGCAATGTTCGGCGAGAGCAGCGGGAAAACACGCTCGACACCAACTCCCGAGGAGATCTTGCGAACGGTAAACGTAGCACCGGTGCCGCTCCCGCGGCGACTGATGACCGTACCCTGGAAGACCTGAACACGCTCCTTATCTCCTTCTTTGATCTTCACGTGCACGCGAAGCGTGTCACCGCTGGCAAAGTGAGGATAATCATCGCGAGCATAGGCCTGCTCGATTTGCGCTATGCGCTTCATGACGGTTTCCTTTCAGTAGATATATTGTCATTCTCATTCTGCAAACTCTCTACCAGTTGCTTCTCCTCACGGGTCAGACTGGCCCGATACAACAGGTCCGGTCGGTTGGCCACGCATTTGCGAAGCCCGGCGAGGCGCTGGTATGCCTTGATCTGCTCGTGGTGACCACTGAGTAACTCCGAGGGCACCTCCAGCCCGCGATAAGTGGCCGGTCGCGTGTATACCGGGGCGCCAAGAATCTCATCCATAAACGAGTCGCGCATCGCCGACTCGAAATTGCCCAGTACGCCCGGAACTAATCGCGTGACCGCATCGACAATCGTCGCTGCTGCCGGCTCTCCACCGGAGAGGATATAATCGCCGATCGACACCTCGTCAATCGGATACAACTCCAAAATTCGTTCATCGACACCAAGATAATGTCCACAAATTATCGTCAGCCGATCCAGCAGCGAGTACTCAACCGCTTGATCCTGATGAAACAGTCGTCCGGCGGCCGAGGTCAGTATCAACCGTTGCTCCACCTTGGGCCGACTATTCCATCCCAGTGATTGCAGACACTTGTCCAGCGGCTCAACCTTGAGCACCATGCCACCACCACCACCGAAAGGGGTATCATCAGTTGTCCGATGCTTATCCTCGGCAAAATCCCGCAATTGGACCAACTTGATCTCAACCAGTCCCTCTTTGAGCGCCCGACCCAGCATCGACTGCCGAATCGACTGCTCAAAGTACTCGGGGAACAGCGTGATAATGTCAATTTTCAATGCCATACGAGCGGTCTCAAGCTCTTACTTTCTGTAGGCGTCGAATAGACCTGCACGGTTTACCACTATCTTCTTCTGGTCGATATCGACCGACTTGACAAAGTCCTCGACCGCCGCAATCGACAGTCGCTGACCATCATCGGTAACCACCACGTACACATCATTCGCCGGATACAATTCCACGTCGGCTATCTCACCAATCCGGCTGCCATCGGCCTCGTCGATCACTTCGCATCCGACCAGGTCAAACACGTAGTACCGGCCTTGCGGCAGCGCAACAACCTCGTCACGCCTGACCGCCAGTTCACGGTTAGTCAGCCGCGCGGCCGCCTCGGGTGTGGTCACACCCTTGAACCTGACAACCAGGCGATCACCTACGAACCGGACCGAGGCCAGCCTCATCTTCTCCCATTCGCCGCGGATCTGCACGTGAATGTCACTCATGTCCAGAAAACGCTCCGGGAAGTCGGTCTCGGGGATGACAAACATCTCACCATTGACACCACGCTTGCGACCAAGCTTCCCAACTATGACAAATTCCTGGTCTGTCACATTCTCAACATTCACAATGCTTCCCGCCGGCTGCAACTGTGATCGCAGCTACGATCGAATACAGCGCAACACCTGTCAAAAGGCAAGTGACAGCAGGCAGCTCGAAGGCTATTCGGCGCCTTCCTCTTTGGCTTCCTCGGCGGGAGCTTCTGCGGCAGGGGCCTCAGCAGCCTTGGCTTTGGCCTCGGCCTCTTTATCCTTCGCCTCGGCGGCGGCCAGTGCTGCCTTCTTGATCTTGCGCGTGCGTTTCTTGCGCTCGCGAATCTCGGTGCGCAACGCGATCTCGGAAACATCCTCACCGCGCTTGGCCTTCTCCTGCTTCTCCCAGAACCCGACCTGCGTCAGAAGCGTACGGACCGTATCTGACGGCTCAGCGCCGCGATTCAGCCATTCAATGACCTTCTCTTCTTTGACATTCACCTTGGCCGGGGTCTCAATCGGGTTGTACCAGCCCAGGTTGTCAAGATATGCGCTCTCGCGGGGGCGGCGGGAATCAATCGCCACAATGCGATAGAAGGGGCGTTTCTTCGCGCCCATCCTCATGAGTCTGACGTGTACTGCCAAGAGTCTACTCCTTACAACATGTATATGGTTGCCTAAAACGGGTTGAATCCCGGCGGCAACCCTTTCATCTTCTTTTTGCCCATCTGGTTAAACATCTTCTGCATCGCAAAGAACTGCTTGAGCAGCTGGTTGACCGACTGCACCGAATTGCCTGAACCGGCCGCAATGCGACGCTTGCGCGAGCCATCTATGATCTGCGGGCGGCGACGTTCATCAATCGTCATCGACTTGATTATTGCTACCATCCGCTCCATGTCCTTTTCATCAACCGTCATCCCCTTGAGCGCTTTACCCATGCCGGGGATCATCTGCAACAGGTTTTCCAACGGCCCCATTTTCTTCAGTTGCGCCATCTGGTCCAGGAAATCTTCGAAGTTGAACTGCGCCTTGAAGATCCTTTCCTGCATCTTCGCGGCCTTATCCTGGTCGATAGATTCCTGCGCCTTCTCCACCAGCGTCACAACATCACCCATTCCCAGAATACGCGAGGCAAGGCGATCAGGATGAAACGGCTCCAAATCCGAGGGCTTCTCTCCCGTCGAGGCCAGCTTGATCGGACAACCAGTGACCTGCCGTATTGACAGCGCAGCACCACCGCGCGCGTCACCGTCAAGCTTCGACAACACGACGCCGGTGACATCAAGACGCTTGTGGAACTCATCGGCAACATTGACGGCATCCTGGCCGGTCATGGCATCGGCCACCAGCAGGATTTCGTGGGGGTGCACCAGAGATTTGATCTGGCTGAGCTCCTCCATCAATTCCTGATCGACATGCAGCCGTCCGGCCGTGTCCAGAATGACCAGGTCGATGAAATTCGTCTTGGCGTGCTTGACGGCCGCAGCACAGATCTCCGGAGGCGTCTTGCCCTCGAGATGAAAATGTGGTACATCGATCTGATCCGCCACCACCTTGAGCTGCTTGACTGCCGCCGGCCGGTAGATATCCGCCGCCACCACCATTGGCTTCTTGTTCTTGCGACGGCCCCACAAGGCCAGTTTGCCCGTAAGTGTCGTCTTACCGGATCCCTGCAGGCCGCACACCATATAGATGGTGGGGGCGCGGTCAAGCGGGGTCAGTTCTGCCGTTGTGCCTCCCAATAGTGCAACCAGTTCGTCATGGACGATCTTGACCACCTGCTGGCCGGGATCAATCGACTTGAGTACTTCCTGGCCGACCGCCTTCTCCTGGACCGCCTTGACAAAATCGCGGGCGACCTTGTAGTTTACATCCGCCTCAAGCAACGCCTGACGGACCTCGCGCATGGCATCCTTGATATTCTTCTCAGAGAGAATGCCTTTGCCGCTCAGCCGCTTAAAGACAGATTCAAGTTTGTCGCTCAGATTGTCAAACATATGGCGATCTTCCGTTCCTTACCATCCGGCAGTCCGAAAATAAGACAAAACAGTCCCTAAGCTCAATGCCGGCTGACCCACGCGCGGGCACAACTCACCGTTGAGCCTAAGGCAAAAAGTCCAGTAATATAATAAGATCGCTCTGATCCGCAAGGGGTTTGTGTGAGCTCGTCCCCCCCGAAAACAGCAGCCGGATCCGCCTAAATAACTGCCAGACCGCTAATTGCTCTTACCCAAGGTGTCTTTTCAGCCACTCTCGACGGTGCCTGTCAACCTCCCGATATGAGCCGTCCTTGAGCGCAACATGACCTCCACCGCGGATCCAGGCAACCTCGTGTGGGATACGCTGCTCACGAAATGCGGCTGCCAGCGCCTCCGTTTGTTGTACCGGTACCCGAGTATCCGCTGTGCCGTGCATAAGCAAGACAGGGACCGTCTTGGGCAATTGATCCGCAAAACAGACCGCCGAGCGCAGGCAATACTCCCGTTCACGTGCCTCAGCGGACAGGTGGCCGAACAGGTCGTGCATCGTCTGAGCGAACTGATCCGATTTTTGAGCAATGAGCGCTCCCAGGTCCGATATCCCCGCATGTACCGCTGCA
>CAZXRO010000210.1:4308-5408 GCA_964642435.1 uncultured Ignavibacteriales bacterium | reverse complement strand
CCCCCGACCGGTCGTCAAGACCGGCTTCATGGTCGGACTGGGAGAATCAACCGCCGAACTCGTCGAACTCATGCACCAAATATTCCAAACCGGCTGCGATATCGTCACCATCGGCCAGTACCTGCGCCCCTCGTTGCACCACCTGCCGGTGGAGCGTTTCTACCGCCCCGATGAATTCCGCGAGCTGGCCAGAATCGGCAAAGAAATCGGCTTCGGACATGTCGAGGCCGGCCCGCTCGTGCGTAGTAGTTATAAAGCGTTTAACCAATCCAAACGACTGCTGGAGAACGCATGCTAAAGAAGATTATTCTCGCCCGACACCGTGGCTTCTGTATGGGAGTCAAACGGGCTATCAATATCGCCGATGAAACCGCGCGCGAACGAAGCGGCGAAAAGGTAACCATCCTCAACGAGATCGTACACAACGAGGCCGTTGTCGAGGACTTCAAGGGCAAAGGCGTCGGCCAGGCATTCAGTGTCGATGAGGTCAACGAGGGCACCCTCATCATCTCTGCCCACGGCATCAGCCCCGATGTCATCGAGAAGGCCCAGGCCAAGGGCCTCAATGTCATCGATGCCACCTGTCCGCTGGTCAGCCGCATCTACGAAATCCTGCACAAGGTCGTCGCCAATGGCTACCACATCGTGCACTACGGCGACCGCAACCACGATGAAACCCAGGGCGTCATCGGCCATGCCCCCGAACATATCTCTGTCGTCAGTACGCCCGAGGAACTCCAGGCGCTGCCCGACTGGCCGGACCGCAAGCTCGGTCTCACCGTGCAGACCACCTCGCACAAAGATGAATTCGAAAAAGTCGAACAATTAGCCGTTGCCAAATGGCCCCATATACGCGTGTTTAATACCATCTGCAATGCCACCACAACCCGGCAGTCGGCCGTCATGGATCTTGCGCCCAAAGTGGATATGATGCTGGTCGTCGGCTCGAAGTCCTCAGCCAACTCCACCCGCCTGGCGCAGATTTCCGATGCCATCTGCGGCCGCGGCATCCTGATCGGCAATGCAGAAGATATCGAGCGCGAGTGGTTCGATGATCCCAAAATCGAACGGGTCGGTATTACCGCCGGGGCCTCCACTCC
>CAZXRO010000210.1:0-4298 GCA_964642435.1 uncultured Ignavibacteriales bacterium | reverse complement strand
TCCGGAGTTTCTCGTCGAGCAAGCCATCGAACGACTCGTGGAAATCTCAGGCGGTACGGCCGAGGTCGTCCTGCCACACAAGAACAACCGTATCCCCCGCGCGAGCGGCGCCGGCAAGTAGGCCCGCCGGAAATGTAGCGTAAACTGACGCGCTAAACCGCCCTACGGGAGACAACCAGCGAGATTCTATGGCCAGCTTCGGCAACCTGCTTCTGTTCATAGCTACCGCAGCGGTGCTGTTGACCATCGGCTTCTATGCCGCCACCTGGCGCGGTGTGCTACGTTTCCAAACACCCGCCAGGGCTGCCCTGGGCATGTCCTCGCTATGCATCTCACTCGCCGTCGGTGTCCTGTGGTACCTGTTTCTTACCCATGACTTCTCTATCGCCTACGTCGCCAGCTACTCCTCCTCCGACCTCCCCGTCCACTACCTGATCAGCGCCCTCTGGGCCGGACAGGAAGGGACCTTCCTGCTCTGGCTGTTCTTCGTCCAGCTCTTCGGCCTGCTCATCGCCAACCGCCGCGACAGCTTCGAACCAGGCGTCATGGTCTTCGTGTCGCTCTTCTCGCTGTCGCTGCTGCTTATGCTCATTGCCCGCTCACCCTTCGCTCTGGCAGACTTCGTCTTGCAGGACGGGCGCGGCCTCAATCCGCTCCTGCGCGATTTCTGGATGACCATCCACCCGCCAATCATGTTCGTCGGGTTCGCCGGCGCCATCATACCATTCGCCTATGCCATGACTGGTCTGGTTGAGAGGCGATATCACGAATGGATGGAGTCCGCACGCACCTGGACCCTCGTTACCTGGGTTGCCATCATCATCTCGCTTGTCATGGGTGGCTACTGGGCCTACAAAACGCTCGGCTGGGGCGGCTTCTGGGCCTGGGATCCGGTCGAAAACTCCTCGTTCATCCCATGGATCCTGCTCACCGTCCTGCTGCACACCCTCTTCGTGCGTCGCCAGCGACAGGCCCTGCTGCGCTTCTCCATCGTCATGGCCGCGCTTACCTTCTGGTCCGTCCTCTATGGCACCTTCCTCACCCGAAGCGGCGTGCTCGCCGACTTCAGCGTCCACTCCTTCGTCAACCTCGGTATCAACCAGTTCCTTGTCGGCGCGCTCGCTTTCTTCATTCTCATCAGCCTGACTCTGCTTATCTGGCGATGGCGCGATATCCCCGGCGGACGTTCCTATAATACAATCGCTTCCCGAACGTATTTGCTCGTTCTGGGCGTTCTCGTCCTGTTTCTCGGGGGACTGCTCGTTCTCGCAGGAACCTCCGCACCACTTCTCACCCGGCTGTTCAGCGATCCCTCCGCCGTCAGCATGGACTACTACACCAACACCATGACACCCCTGGCCATAGTTGTGCTCGCCCTGCTGGCGCTATTCCCCGGATTCAGGTGGAACCGTGGCGTCACCCGCCCCCTGACGTTGTCGCTTGGCTTGCTCGTGGCGCTGTCAACAGGCTTGGTCCTGGTCATCCTCGAAATCACCTGGCACCTCGGCTACCTCGGCCTCATCGTCACCGGCATCTGGGCCATATACACAAACACACCTTTGCTGTATGAGCGCCTGCGAGATCGACGCATCGGCGGCGCCTTCCTGGCCCATGTCGGCCTTGCCATCGCCCTCATCGGTGCCGTGACGTCAACCGGCCTCTCCCGCTCCCAGACCATCACCTTGCCAAAGAACGAACCCCTGGGAGCGCTCGGCTACCAGCTCACCTACACCGAGCTGCAGGAAACCCATCTCGGCTTCGACTGCCTAGTCACCCTCAACAGGGGAGAGGACACCCTGCATGCCCGTCTGCCGCACGAGTTCCCCGCCAACTCCGAACAGGTCATGCGCCGACCGTGGATTCACAAAGCAGCACTGCACGACCTCTATCTCGCCCCCCTCGCTTTCAGCTTCGAACAAACCACCGACCCCGGACGTCTCGCCCTCGCACCGGGCGAATCCGCCACCATCGGCGAGTACCACTTCCACTTCGGCGGCTTCGAGGTCCCCGATCATCGCTCCGAGGACCTCATGGCCACTGCCATCGTCGAGGTCTCCTATGGCGAGCATACTGAAATGCTCCGCCCGCAGCTTCGAATCGAGGCTGACACCATCGTCGCCACCAGGGAAATCATCAACCAGGGCTACGGTCGGCTCCAGATCGTAGCCGTCGATCCCGACCATCAGGGTGTCGTCCTTTCTGTCACCGGACCCTTTGTCCCACCCGGCGATTCCATCCCGGAGACACTCACGGTCGACTTATCGACCAAACCACTTATCAATCTCTTCTGGCTCGGTACCGCGCTCATGGTCATCGGTGGCCTCTGGTCAACGTTATCTCGGAAACGCCGACGCTTCGCACCTCCGGAGCCAATCCTCTCCGAAGACCATTCCCCGCAGGTGAATCTTACCCGCTGACCATCAGCCCGGTTTCCCGCAAAAAATCCATCGCTACCCGCTTGTTCGGGAACCCCTTCCACAGTTTCGCAGTTAGCTCATTGTGAAAGCCCTGAGTTACCGTTCCTTCTGACCAACGCGGAACCGCTCCGCTGATAGGACCCGAGATACAGTGTTCAAAAAAATACACAACTACCTCAGCGACAGTATCCCCGAGCGACCACCGGTTCTGCGTGAGATGGAACGTTATGCCGAAGAAAACGAGTTCCCCATTGTCGGACCGCTCGTTGGACGATACCTGCACCAGACGACCAGGCTGATCAAGGCCCGCAACATACTTGAACTCGGCTCAGGTTTCGGATACTCCGCCTTCTGGTTCTCTTTGGCGACAAAGCGCAAAGGGCACATTACCCTCACTGACACCGATCGCGAGAACAAACGCCTCGCCCTCGATTACTTCAAACAGGCCGGCCTTGACAGCCACTTCGATTACCGCGTCGGCGATGCGCTCAAGATCGTCCAGCAACTCGATGGCCCCTTCGACATCATTTTCAACGACAT
The DNA here is from genome assembly GCA_964642435.1 of uncultured Ignavibacteriales bacterium. Lineage (GTDB taxonomy): Bacteria > Zixibacteria > MSB-5A5 > GN15 > FEB-12 > WJKG01. Next base: position 1,341 of record CAZXRO010000210.1, on the reverse strand, counting down.
CGACAAGAAAGACTACCTGAGTACCATAGATCTCGCCGCCACCAGGCTCAAAAAAGGTGGCCTGTTCATCACCGACAATGTCATCTGGTCCGGCCGGGTCGCCGACAGTGATCAGGATGATACCACCAGGGCCATCGTCGAGTTCACCCGCGAACTGATGCATGACAGCCGATTCTATACGACTATTCTACCGCTTCGCGATGGCCTCGCGGTTTCAATGAAAAACTGACCAAAGCGGCCCGCATGACGGAACCGCTCAAGACCTGCCGGTGTTGTTCCGATAAGGTTTACATTGGCCGCGCCCCGAGGCGCAACCTGATTCCCGAATTAGTGTATAATCATTGAGAGGAGCTTTAGGCAGGCTTCATGGTCGGGGGGACCGGTACCGTTCTCTGGGATTATCAGATACTGCAGTTCACAAGAAACACGTCCCCTAAATGACCTCGAACTTTTCGTTCGAGATGACGAAGAATTTGGTTGACAACTTTGTAGATTTTTCGATTTAATGTACCGCCTGTTTCATGATCTCTCGGCGTCGGAGGGAATGCTATGTTAGACGCCGCACTGATCACACAATCTCCCAAGATACAGCTTGTCTCGATTCGGGAGAACAACTGCCTGTTAGGCTTGTTTTTGACATTGAAAGATATTCAGGAGGAATCATGGCTCCCAAGCGTGCGACATTCTACACCCATGGCAACGACGAACTTTGCGCCGAAATGCAGCAGTTCATTGAGGAGGCCGGGATTCTGTTGACTGTTCGCGATATTGACAAAGAACCGTTCACCCCGGCCGAGTTCTATGAACTCGTCGGGAATCTCAATCTGGAGCACTTCATCAACCCAGCCTCTGAGGCGTTTCCCAACAGCGGCAACGGCCACAATGCCGTGGACCGACGCAAGCTGTATGAACTGGTGAAGGAAGATCCGACAGTACTCAGGCGCCCCATCGTGAAAACAACGCGCCTTGTTACTATCGGAGCCGATCGCAGAAAGATCGCCGAGGCACTCCAGTTTGGAACCAACGGTTCGTCACGCGAATCACAGAACACAGCGCCCACCGGCGGCGGAAACCGCAGAGCCCGGGCGTAGTCCCTTCGCTTCCATTTCGAGCATTCGCGCCATCGTTCTCTCGTCTAATCCTGTCAGTAACAATGACAGGATAGCGGCGACGTACATTCACTTTCATTTTTGACACTGTTTCCATATATTCACCCCATACTTAACAGCGGAGGTGGCAAATATGGATATTGAACGCGAAATTCTCGAAACCGATATACTCATCGTTGGCGCCGGACCCGCCGGACTCGCGGCCGCCCACAAGCTCATGCAGCTCGTTGAA
>CAZXRO010000209.1:0-5483 GCA_964642435.1 uncultured Ignavibacteriales bacterium | reverse complement strand
GGCAACCTCAACACACGCGACAATACAACCAACCCCGCCCGCTGCAACCCCTCAGCCACCATCAAAACTCACTCACAATAAACTCAACCTCACCATCATCGGCGAAAATACTCCCCTGCGCAATATCCGAGCTGTCCGCCAGCGTCCCTCCCGTTACCTGCAGCCACACCCGCGCCGTATCCGTCACCTCCCAGGGTGGCGAGAACGCCGGCTGGCAGAAAAGCCGCACCAGATCCGAACCACCCGAGGCATCAACCAGCGCCTCGGCCGGCTGCGTCGCCGACACACCAATTGCCCACACACCGACCCCGCTCACAGGGGAATCCTCCGGCTGCGCCACAACTATCGCATCATCACCGGCAATAGACTGCACACTGTCAACCTGAAGCAAGAACGCATCGTAGTTGACCCGAAAACTCAGCCCGTACAGCGCTGCCACGTTGTCTACCCGAACATCAACAGAGAACGCATCCCCTGTCGTCAGCGACACAAACCGCGGCTGAACACGAATCATCGGCACAATCGGCCGCATCCGCATTGTTATCTGATTCACCTGATCGGGCATCAAGGACACCCGCTGCTGTGCCTGGTACAACGGCACGCTGCTGATCTCCAGCGGATACGCCGTCATCACGAACAACAACGTCTCCACCGCCGGCAGACTGTCAATAACCGTTCGGACCACACCGCCTGTGTCCACCAGTGTTAGATTGACCAGCTCCTCCTCCGACGAAAGCTGTATCACTCGCAGCTCTATCCGGCCAATCGCCTGCTGCAGCATGAGGGAGGGGCGCTCCAGTTCCACCGTCACCTGCACCTTCTGCGAACCGTAACTCTGGATCGAGTAATCGGAACACCCCACCAGGACTGCCAGCATCGCCACTACTACCATCCCCGCGGCCAGACAACCCGCCCAACCGCGTGATCTCACTATTGACACTATTGAATTGGGAGTTCGCATCATTTTCATAACTCCGCCTTAAAGTCCAGCATCACTTGCAACCCACTCAACGAAATCTCTCCGCCGTCAGCGCTGCCACCCATGTAGCGCGCCTCCAGGTGAATCGTGTGCTTCTCGCTCAGCGCCTTACCCACCAGCCCCCCAATCCGCACCGTGTGACTGTTGTCAAACCCCATGTCATTGCCCCCGATAAACCGCAACGACAACGTCGGACCTGCATACCAGTCCTCGGCGACATCAAATGAAACCCGCGACAACAACTGTACCTCATTGCCATACAGCTTCAACTGCTGCGACGAAGCATCCTCGGCGAACAACTTGTTGTCACCCCGAAGCGTGAACCGAATCATGTTCGCCATGTGCAACGAATGACGGCGGTAATCCGCTCCCACAAACGCCTGAAGATACGGACTCTGCTTGAATGTCTTATTACCGTCCACCTGGTCGGCAGCATACACCGAGTAACTCATCCCGCCCAGCCAGGTCACGTTCTCACCCGGCTTCTGGGCACGGGCCGTCAGCCGAAACAAGTCGCCGGGGTTGTAGTCGTCATACCCCTCGTAGGGCGCATACGACCCGCTGTACCAGTAGGCGACGCTCCCGGCAAGGTTCAACCCCCGCCACTGCTGCGCCCCCCCGACAAGAAAATTCAGCCCCAATCCCTCGCCCCAGCGGCGTGAGGGCACGTCCAGATAGCTCTCGGCCAGAAGTCGCAACAACGTACTCTCCGCACCCAGGTCAAGCTCTGTCTTTCCGGTCGGAATGCTTAGCCCCAGGCTCAACAACACCTGGTCGTCAAGCACCGAATGGTTGATCTGTGCCCGCAAATCACCCAGGCCGGTCACCCGTGCCTCCGCAATATCGGCATCGATCCGGTTGCTCGCCGTCGAGAAAAACACCTGCGCTTCCAGATTCTCCTGTATCGGCAGGAAAACGCTCACCGGTATCCACATCTGCGACAACGTTACCTCACCAACGTCCGACTCCACCTTCCAGTACGTATACGTCAGCCCGGCCCGCCCCGCGGTCGGCTCATCGGTCACGATCTGCCCCTCGACAGGGCCAACGGCGCCGATCATCACCAGCAGGGCCAGCACCAATACTATCACTGTTCTATTCATCGAAGCCTCCCGTCACATCCGCCGAACCATAGCCCGACACCACCGGCTCCTTCTCCGCATTGCTGTTGCCGTTGTCCATGTCATTCTCTGGCTGTGGCACCACGCCGCTGCCATCGGCAAGATTGGACAGGCCCGCCTCAAGACCCGAGTTCAGGCCCGAGGCCAACAACTCAGTGGCCGCGGTCGTGGTCAACGCCGTAGGACTCACGTCCGACAACCCCGCCCCGACAATCAAATCCTGCGTCACCTGCAACTCCTGACGCGCCTGCATGAATCCGGCATCAAGCGCCGAGGCCTGCTGAAACTCCATCTCGGCCGACTTGAAAAACCCCTGGTGACGATACTCAAGACCACGGCAGTACGCCAAAAACGCCGCGTACGACGTCGTCGGATACGTCCCGATTGCCTCCCTCTCCGCATCCGTCAACTCAATTCCCAGGCTGTCAATCACCCCATAGACAAAATCCTTCTGCAAACGAAAGAACTCGCGAAGCTCCCGCTCCGCCGGTACCATCTTGCTTCCCGGCTCCGATACCAGATCAACCAAAGAGCCACTCACCAGCAACTGCTCGCCGGCGCTCGACATACTCCCGCTGACCAGCTTGCCCGCACCCAGAAGCTGCCCCATCCGCGGTGCCGTCTGGGGATCGACCAGGCCGGATTCAGCTAACTGCTGCTCCCTGAGAATCGTCTCAATCCGAAGCCGATCCACCGACACCAGCGAATTCACATGTGTCAAATCAGTCGCCACCAGCTCCGCGAATCCGCGCGCGATCGGCCGAAGGTCATCGTTCAAATGCGTTGCATCGAACGCCACCACCGCCACCGCATTCGAGGGCACCATGGCCGCCTGCAACTCGCCTTCCTGCTCGACCATCCGCTCCTGGCGCCGCGTGAACTCCACCACCAGCAGGCTGTCAAGCCGACGACGCACCATTGCCCGCGTCGTCCCCTGCGGCATCTGCGATATCGTCCGCAGGTAGCTGTCAATAGCCTCGCTCTCCCGCGACAGACCCTCCAGGCTCAGCCCGCGGTACATCAACGCATAGGCGTCATCATCACCGGTGTTCTCCAACGCCACCAACGCCTTCTCGTACTCGCCTTCCTTATAGAACGTCGCACCCAGTTCCCGCCACGCCTCACCACTCTTCGGCTTGGCGTCGATCTCCTGGTACAACACCTTCTTCGCCTCGTTATAGCGACCCGCATCGGCCAGCTTCCGGCCCTGACTGACCCTGCTCGCCGTGCAGCCAATCAACAGGACCGCCATCACCAGGATCGCCCAACACAACTTCCACCGCATCATCATACTGCGTTTCTTTCAGCTTTCATGTTGCCTCTTCCTGACAAACCCGGCACCTAACCCACCAGCGGCTTGTAAACTTCCATCTTCGTGCGCGCCTCGCCAAACTCCGGGTCAAGCTCAACCGCCGACTGAAAATGCTCAAACGCCTTCGTATACTCGTGCTGCTTCTCGTATCGAAGCCCCGCGGCATACTCCTCCATCGCATCCGAGGACTTCGTATTGCTCTGCTTGATCAAGTCCTTCGCCTCGTCCGACAACGCGATATCCAGCCGCTGACACAACTCCTCGGTCGCCTGCTCGATCAGCTCGTAGTAATCACCACGCTTCCCATCGAGCTGAAACCCGATCAGGTTCTTGCTCGTCGCCACCTCTGTCACCCGGAACGCCAGCTTAATCTTATCCGATTTATCCAGCTCGATAATGCTCCCGAATACCATCAAATGCGCCGACAGGATCTTACCCGCCTTCAACGCCGACTGCTGATCCACCAGCCCGCCCTGCGCCAGCTCATGCTCCCTGATCAGGTAATCCAGCTTCTGCCGCTCCACTACCTCCAGGTCACCCACATTCATAAACCCGATCTCCAGCATCTGCGCCAGGCCGACCCCCAAATCTCCGAGCCGCTCCTGCGACTCCTTCTGCGCCGTCGCATCCAGCGGCCAGAACACGATCGAACGGATCTTCGTCTCGCCACCCTGGTTGCATATCAGCGCCCCCGTCGTATCCACAATCCGGTACCAGTAGTCACCCAGCCCGCGCGGCCAGAAGTTGCGCGGCAGCTTGATCAAACACGGATCAATCGTCGAAATCCGCTCCAAACACTGGATCGACTTGGTATGATAATCGTTGCCCCAACTGAAATAAATCAACCCCTGCTGCTCCAAAACGGCAATACTGTCGGCCCGGGTCAAATCGGGACGCCGCAACAACTCGTTGGTGATCGACAACGCTTGCTCAAAATCGGCGTCGAAATACGCCTCCCGCGCCGCTGTCAACCTGTCAGAAATCTCCTCCGCCTCCTGGGCCGATACCCCCATCGGCCACAAACACACCACAGCCGTTACCACCAACGCCGCAGCCAGCATTCCATATAATCTGGATAGACGCATATCCGCTCCTCAGCTATTATTTTGATTGTCCAAGATATCACGCTTGATTGTGCGACCGGAATATACCCATCCCGACCGCCCCGAAAAAGCACTTTTACGACTAACCGTCAATCCCTGCGTACCACCGAGTCCCCCTCAAGAAAGAACTTGTAGGTCGATGGCCCCTGCAGGTCAATACTCGTTTCAACCGACATGCCGTCCTTCGTCACCCGTACCAGGTGACTCCCCACCGGCAGTTTGAACTGCTGCGGCGTCTGAACCGCCGCACGCTGCTTACCATCGATAAAAATATCCGCAAACGCCAGATCAGAGGTGACACGCAGGGTCGTCGAATCCACCCGCGGCGTGAAACTGAATGTCTGACTCTGCGTCTCTCCTTCCGCTATCGTGATCGGCGCGCTCCGCCGACGTTCCGCCGAGTTGCGATTCGCCGCCTCAAGACGATAACTGCCCACCTGCAACACCGTATCCAACGAACGGGCATCACTGCGAACCAACTCGCCGTCAAGCGTAATGTCCGAGGCCATGTTCACACTGACCACCAAACGCCCCGTCGCCACCTCCGGCTCAGTCGATCCCGCCACGGCAAACGAGGAAACACCGGAACACGGACCGATTATCCCCCGCGAAATGGCCCGCACCCGCCAGTAATGCCTCCCCGCAGGCAAGGCCGTATCCAGCGGCTGCGCTGTATCCGTCAAATTCGATAACCCCTCAGGTGAGAGAAACTGCGGATTGTCGTCGTACTGCAAAAGATACTTTACCCCGGTTCCCTCAACCGCACCCCACACAAAACTCGCCGTCGACACATCCGTCACTTCGCTCTCGTCAACCGGCCCAAACGTCACCGGCGCGGCCGGCTGACCAGGCTCACCCCCCCGGGTGAGCAACCAGACCACCAACAACACCACCACCAGCGACCCGGCCCCAATCGCCTTGCTGCGCCCGGAAACCCGCGACCACCACGACGGTTTCGCAATACGCCG